>NZ_JAVGCZ010000016.1:0-54377 GCF_052928425.1 Glutamicibacter sp. BSL13 | reverse complement strand
CCTGGGCCCGGTGATCGTTTCGTGCATCGCCATGGATGAGGAAGAGCGCCTGGCCCACCTGGGCGAGCAGTAGCCGGATGCTGTTCAGCGCCGCCCGCAACCAGGCCGAGGCGGACCTGGCGGCCGCCGCGGTGCCCAGCCCCAAGGTGGACGCCGAGCTGCTGCTGGCCCACGTGATCGGGGCCAGCCGCTCGGACGTGCAGCTGGGGGTGCTGCTGGGCCGTGAACTGCAGCCCGGACAGCACCAGGCCTACCAGGAGCTGGTCGCCCGGCGCGCCCGGCGCATCCCGCTGCAGCACCTGACCGGCACCGCCTACTTCCGCCACCTGCAGCTGAAGGTCGGGCCCGGGGTGTTCATCCCGCGCCCGGAAACCGAGTCCGTGGTGCAGCTGGCCCTGGACTTCATCGGCGAGCAACAAGGCGCCCGCCTTGTGGATCTGTGTTCCGGTTCCGGGGCGATCGCCGCGGCGCTGGCCACCGAACTGTCCGCACCCCGGGTCTGGGCCGTGGAGCTCTCCGACCAGGCGATCGGCTACACGCGGCAGAACTGCGAACCGCTGGGCATCAGCGTGCTGCACGCCGATGCCGGAAACCTGCCGGCCGGGCTGCTCCCGGAAGGCGGCATCGACGCCGTGGTCAGCAACCCGCCCTACATTCCACCCAGCGCCGTGCCGCGCGAGCAGGAAGTGCGCGAACACGACCCGCAGATGGCCCTGTACGGGCTGGGGGAGGACGGGCTGCAGGTGCCGCGCGCGGTCAGCGCCCAGGCGCTGGAGCTGCTGCGCCCGGGCGGATTGTTCGTGATGGAACACGCCGCGGTGCAGGCCGCCACCGCCGCCAGCATGCTGCGCGCCACCGGGTTCACCGAGGTCACCGGTCACCGCGACCTGAACGGACGGCCGCGCGCCACCAGTGGCGTGGCACCGGAAAAATAACCAACCATGAAAGAATGGGCACCGTGAGTTCACGATTCGACATCAGCGAGGACACGCAGCGCGAGGAAGGCCTGGCCGCCGCCCGCCAGGCCCTGCAGGCCCAGCGCTGCATCGTACTGCCCACCGACACCGTCTACGGGATCGGCGCGGACGCGTTCAGCGCCCAGGGCGTGGCGATGCTGCTGGCCGCCAAGGGGCGGGCCCGCACCATGCCGCCTCCGGTGCTGATCTCCCAGATCGGAACCATGGACGGGCTGGCCATCGACGTGCCGCCCGCCGCCCGGGCGTTGGCCGAGGCATTCTGGCCCGGCGCCCTGACCCTGATCCTCCAGGCCCAGCCGTCACTGACCTGGGATCTGGGGGAGACCAAGGGCACCGTGGGGCTGCGGGTGCCCGACGACGCGGACGCCCTGGAACTGCTGGGGCACACCGGGCCGCTGGCGGTCTCCTCCGCCAACCGCACCGGACAGCCGGCCGCCACCACCTGTGATGAGGCCGAAGCGCAGCTGGGCGCCAGCGTGGACGTGTACCTCGACGGCGGCCAGCGCGGCCTGCTCGGCGAGGCACAACCCTCCACCATTGTGGATGCCACCGGGGAGCACCTCTTCGTGGTGCGCCAGGGCGCGATTTCCCTGCAGGCGCTGCGCGAGGTGGTCCCGGAGGTCCTCGGCCTGGGTGAGAGCGCACCGAGCCAGGACGCATGAGACAGTACGTCCTGCTGATCGCCTTCAGCTTCGTCACCTCCTACCTGCTCACCCCCGTGGTGCGCAGCTTCGGGGCACGCTTCGTCTCCTCCCAGAAGCTGCGCGACCGCGACCAGCACAGCAACCCGATCGTAAAGTTCGGGGGACTGGCGATGATCGGGGCGCTGCTGGCCGGGCTCTGGGTGGCCAGCCGGCTGGAGTTCTTCGACGCAATCTTCCGCAACAATTCACCGATCATGGGCATCGTCTTCGCCCTGGTGGTGATCGTGGTGCTGGGGATCGCCGATGACCTCTACGACCTGAAGTGGTACGTGAAGTTCATCGGGCAGCTGGGGATCGGGGCGATCATCGCCCAAAGCGGGATCGTGATCAAGGCGCTGCCGGTGGGCACCTGGTCCATTGATTCCCCGGTGATGCAGTACCTGGTGACCATCGGACTGATCGTGTTGACGATGAACGCCATCAACTTCTCCGACGGGCTGGACGGGCTCGCCGCGGGGCTGACCGCGATCGGCGCGGCGACCTTCTTCCTCTACTCCTACGTGCTAGCCACCCACGTGAGCGCCGCGGACTACGCGAACCTGGCGGCGCTGCTGTGCGCCATCCTGCTCGGGGCGTGCCTGGGCTTTTTGCCGCACAACTTCAACCCGGCGAACATCTTCATGGGGGAGACCGGGGTGCTGGCGCTGGGGCTGATCCTGTCGGTGTCCACCGTGGTGGTCACCGGCGACGTGCAGGGCCTGGAGGCCTACCGCTTCCGCAACGTGCCGGCCTACATGCCCATGGCGCTGCCGCTGGTGATCATCTTCTTCCCGGCCCTGGACCTGCTGCTCTCGGTGATCCGGCGCCTGTCCAAGCGGCGCTCTCCCTTCGCCCCCGACTCGATGCACATCCACCACCGGATGCTGGCCCAGGGCCACTCGGTGCGCAAGAGCGTGCTGCTGCTCTACCTGTGGGCGCTGCTGGTGGCCGCCGGTGTGGTGCTGATCGCCTTCATCCCGCTGCAGGTGATGATCCCGCTGTTCGCCCTGCTGCTGATCGGCGCCGGGTTGCTGACCTGGTGGCCGCTGGTCTCCAAGCGTTACGCTTCGCTAACTGAAAGACTTCGTCATCGGTGACGGAGAAGCATTCTATCTCGTGTAGAATTTACTCTGGATCGTTCGCGGTCGGCCTTCGGGTCAGCGGCGAATAGACAGTTTTGCACGGCACGTTCTTCGGCGGAAGCAATCCCGCGGAAGTCCACGCTCAAGACTTTGCAAGCTAAGGACTTTGAATGCCCCAGACACCAGGCTCCGGCCGCGTCCCGGCATCCAAGGCCCCCGACTCCATCTGGATGCCGGTGTTGGTCAGTTCCCTGGTGTATGCGCTGATCGGCACCGCGGCCTTTTTCCTGATTTCATGGCTCGTGGCCGACTGGTGGTATGCGCTCTCGGGGATGCTGGCTGCCGCGCTGGTGATCGGTTTCTTCGCCACGGGTCTGCTCGTGGCCGAGCTGGCCGGGCGGATCCGCAGGAACTGGGCCATGCCCGCATTCCTGGCGGTCTTCGCGATCAAGGTCTTCGGGTTGGCGTTCGTGCTGTTGAACCTGGGGTTGCCCGGCTGGGCCAACCGACAGGGATTCGTGCTTGCCGCGGCCATCGTTTTGGTGGCCTGGCAGGTCGGGGAAATCCGGGCCTTCTCCAAGGCCCGGATGCCGATTTACAACGAGTCCTAACGCAGTGATCAGTGGCCGCAAATGTCATTGAAAAGCTGTGAGTTTGATAGGCTGTCTTCGGGTCATTTTCGAGGTGGCCGCAGCAACTGCGGTAGCCGACAAAATTTTGCGCTTCCGGGTGACCGGGAGGCATGATCGCGTCAGCGTCGATGCGCGAGTGTTTTCGATGCCGACCTGCGTACCCGATCGATCTTTTTCTACACGGTGAGAGGCAGTTACGCCAGTCACCGCCTTTGCCCGTGACCGCTACTGCAGAGAGGACAGCGCGTTGATCGCGTTTGCGCTCCCAATGGCCTCAAATGAGGGCGGATTCGTCCCGCCAACCGTGTCCGATACCCACCTGCCAGATATTTTCCCCTGGTTTGCTGAGTACGGCACCGGTGTCGGCAAGCAGATGATCATGATCGTGCTGTCGATCATCCTCATCACCTGGTTCTTCACCGCAGCCATCAGGAATCCGAAGCTGGTTCCCGGCAAGATGCAGTACCTGGCCGAGAGCGGCTACGCTTTCGTGCGCAACGGCATCAGCCGCGACATCATCGGCGAGAAGAACTTCCGTCCCTGGACCCCGTTGCTCTTTGCAACGTTCTTCTTCATCTTGCTGAACAACCTCTTCGGCGCGATCCCGTTCCTGCAGCTCCCGTCGTTCTCACACGCCGGTTCTGCATACGCGATGGCCATCATCATCTACGGCACCTGGATCGGGGTGGGCCTGAAGAACCACGGCCTGCGCTACTTCAAGCTGGCCGTAACCCCGGCGGGGGTCCCCGGTTGGATCCTGCCGCTGATGATTCCGCTGGAGATCATTTCGAACTTCATCGTCCGTCCGCTGACGCACTCGCTGCGTCTGATGGCGACGATGTTGGCAGGACACATCATTGTGATGCTGGCTGCTTC
The DNA here is from genome assembly GCF_052928425.1 of Glutamicibacter sp. BSL13. NCBI lineage: Bacteria > Bacillati > Actinomycetota > Actinomycetes > Micrococcales > Micrococcaceae > Glutamicibacter > Glutamicibacter sp. BSL13. The sequence goes on along the minus strand of NZ_JAVGCZ010000016.1, from coordinate 50,127 downwards.
CGGTGCCCGTTACCTGATCACCGTCCAGGAAGGCCTGGCCTACAGCGGCCTGGGCGTTGCGGTGATCCTCGGTTCGGTTGCGATGTACTTCCTTGAACTGCTGATCATGGCCCTGCAGGCATTCGTGTTCGCCCTGCTGACCGCGATCTACGTCCAGGGCGCCATCGAAGCTGACGCGCACTAGGTCATTACTTCTAGAATCAAAAACAGATTTTCCCTCGCTCCCAAGGGAATACCTCACAACCTACCGATGACCAACTCGGTATCTTGAAAGGAATAAACAAATGCACGGCTCCTTGAATATGATCGGCTACGGCCTGGCTGCTATCGGTTCGGCAATCGGCGTGGGTCTGATCTTCGCCGCCTACATCAACGGTGTGGCCCGCCAGCCGGAAGCCCAGCGCATCCTGCAGCCGATCGCCCTGCTCGGCTTCGCGCTGACTGAAGCACTGGCCATCCTAGGCCTGGTTTTCGCTTTCGTAATCGGCGCCTAGTCTTTCCGCGATTTGTAGTGGCCCTGCCACTATCGCGGGGCCCATACACAAGCGGAAACTAGTAGATAAGGAAAAGTGAGAATGAACAGCACAGACTTCATCCTCGCTGCGGGCGAAGGTGCAAACCCGCTGCTGCCCAACCCGTGGGAGATTCTCGTCACGGGTGTCGGCTTCGCGGTTCTGCTCTTCATCGTCATCAAGGTCATTGCCCCGAAGTTTGAGCAGGCCTATGAAGACCGCGTGACCGCGATCGAAGGCGGACTGGAAAAGGCCGAGGCGGCCCAGAAGGAAGCAGAGGAGACCCTGGCCCAGTACCAGGCCCAGCTTCTGGAGGCCCGCACCGAAGCCAACCGCATTCGTGAGGAAGCACGTAGCGAAGGTGCCCAGATCCTTGCCGATCTGAAGGCCAAGGCCACCGATGAGGCCACCCGCATCACCGAGCAGGCTCAGCGTCAGATCGAGGCGGAGCGCAACTCCGCCCTGACCTCGCTGCGCAGCGACGTGGGAACGCTGGCCACCGAGCTGGCAAGCAAGATTGTTGACGAAGCGCTGCAGGACGATGCCCGTTCGCAGCGCGTGGTTGACCAGTTCCTGGCCGACTTGGAAAATCAGCAGAACGCAGGTGCATCGAACTAATGGCAAGTGTATCGAGCGAGTCATTGGCAAAGGCCTTGGAGGCCTTGGAGCCCAAGCTGGCCCTGGCGACCGTTGAGCTTCCCAAGGAACTGTTTGCGGTTCTTCAGGTGCTGGATACGAATTCCGGCCTTCGCCGCGCATTGACTGATCCGGCCCGTGAAGCCGCCGACAAGGCGGGGCTGCTGGCCTCGCTGCTGCGCGGGAAGGTCTCGGCCGACGCCGAGGACACCGTCAAGCAGCTGGCTTCCACCCGCTGGAGCTCGGAACGCGACATTAGCGATGCGTTGGAAACCCTGGCGGTCACCGCGGTGGCTGCCGTGGCAGAACAGCAGGCGAACGCTGCGGGATTGGACAAGCTGCAAAAGGACCTGTTCGACTTCACCGAAGTCGTGTCGGGCAACCACCAGCTGCAGGCCGCGCTGGACGACGCCCAGGCTCCGGCCGAGGCGAAGGCCAACCTGGCCCTGAAGCTGGTTCCGGGTGCCTCCTCGGCCGCGCAGCTGCTGCTGCGCCAGGCCGTGACCGCCCCGCGCGGGATGAAGCCGGTCCGCCTGGTGGAGCGTTTCATGGAGCTGGTGGCCAAGCGCCAGCAGCGCTGGATCGCCCACATCGTCAGCTCGCGGGCCCTGACCGACGTGCAGGTCCAGCGACTGGAAGCCAGCCTGAACAAGCTGTACGGCCGTGAGCTGAAGATCAACGTCTCGGTCGATCCGACTTTGGTCGGCGGCCTGGTGATCAAGGTGGGCGACGACATCGTCGACGCCTCCGTGGCATCGCGCGTGGCCGAACTGCGCCGCGCCCTGGCAGGGTAGGGCTTCACCACCAGGTGGAGTCCTGCCGGCCAGGACCACTTCAGACTTCAAACACATTCGATCCGTTGCCCAGCCTTCGGATCACAAATTAGGAGAGCAGGGACTGCAGATGGCCGATTTGACCATCAACGCTGATGACGTCCGCAATGCCCTAAACGAGTTCGCAGCGTCCTACGAACCGGGCAAGGCAGAGCGTACCGAAGTCGGACGCGTCATTACAGCTAGCGACGGCATTGCCAAGGTGGAGGGTCTTCCCTCCGTCATGGCCAACGAGCTGCTTCGTTTCGAAGACGGCACCCTGGGCCTGGCCCAGAACCTCGACACCCGTGAAATCGGCGTGGTCGTGCTCGGTGACTTCACCGGGATCGAAGAAGGCCAGAAGGTCGAGCGCACCGGGGAGATCCTCTCGGTTCCGGTGGGCGACGCCTTCCTGGGCCGCGTGGTGGACCCGCTGGGCGAGCCGCTGGACAACCTGGGCCCGATCGCGGCCGAGGGCCGCCGCGCCCTGGAGCTGCAGGCCCCGGGCGTGACCCAGCGCAAGAGCGTTGACGAGCCGCTGCAGACCGGCATGAAGGCCATCGACGCGATGATCCCGATCGGCCGCGGCCAGCGCCAGCTGATCATTGGTGACCGCCAGACCGGCAAGACCGCCATCGCCGTGGACACCATCCTGAACCAGAAGGCCAACTGGGCCAGTGGCGATGCGACCAAGCAGGTGCGCTGCATCTACGTGGCCGTGGGTCAGAAGGCCTCGACCATCGCCGCCGTGCGCCAGACCCTGGAAGAGCAGGGCGCCCTGGAGTACACCACCATCGTGGCCTCCCCGGCCTCGGACCCGGCTGGCTTCAAGTACCTGGCACCCTACGCCGGCTCGGCCATCGGCCAGCACTGGATGTACGGTGGCAAGCACGTTCTGATCATCTTCGATGACCTGTCCAAGCAGGCCGAAGCCTACCGCGCCGTGTCGCTGCTGCTGCGCCGCCCGCCGGGACGCGAAGCCTACCCGGGCGACGTGTTCTACCTGCACTCCCGCCTGCTGGAGCGTTGCGCGAAGCTCTCCGACGAGCTCGGCGGCGGTTCGATGACCGGTCTGCCGATCATCGAGACCAAGGCCAACGACGTCTCGGCGTACATCCCGACCAACGTCATCTCGATCACCGATGGCCAGATCTTCCTGCAGTCGGACCTGTTCAACGCCAACCAGCGTCCAGCCGTCGACGTGGGCATCTCGGTGTCCCGCGTGGGTGGTGCCGCGCAGGTCAAGGCCATGAAGAAGGTCTCCGGTACCCTGAAGCTGGAACTGGCCCAGTACCGCGACATGCAGGCCTTCGCCATGTTCGCCTCGGACCTGGATGCCGCCTCCAAGCAGCAGCTGACCCGTGGTGCGCGCCTGATGGAACTGCTCAAGCAGGGCCAGTACACCCCGTACCCGGTCGCCGACCAGGTCGTGTCCATCTGGGCCGGCACCAACGGCCACCTGGACGATGTGCCGGTCGCCGATGTGCGCCGCTTCGAGCAGGAGTTCATCGACTACCTGCGTCACCGCACCGAGGTGCTGAACGTGATCGACCAGACCGGCAAGCTGGAGGACGAGACCGTCGAGGCCATGAAGGCCGCCGTGGCGGACTTCAAGGCCGGCTTCTTCGGCGATGGCGCGGACCGCCTGGTCAACGCCGGCCACGAAGAGCACGACGCCCTGGATTCCGAGGCCGTCGACCAGGAACAGATCGTCAAGCAGAAGCGCTGACAATCTCCTTGGGTAGGTGGGGCGCCGCGCAGGCGGCGCCCCACCCCACCCAGGGGATAAGGAAAGGACACACATGGGAGCCCAGATTCGGGTCTACCGCCAGAAGATCGCATCGACCTCGTCGATGGCCAAGATCTTCAAGGCGATGGAACTGATCGCTACATCCCGCATCGGCAAGGCACGCAGCCGTGTCGCGGCCTCGCTGCCGTACGCCAATGCGATCACCCGTGCAGTTACCGCCGTCGCGTCGCAGTCCGACATCGATCACCCGCTGACCACCGAGCCGACGCAGGTGCGCCGGGCCGCGGTGCTGGTGATGACCTCGGACCGTGGACTCGCCGGGTCCTACTCCGCCAGCGTTCTGAAGCAGGCTGAGCATCTGATGGAACTCCTGCGGGAGGAAGGCAAGGAAGTCAAGACCTACCTGGTCGGGCGCAAGGCCCAGGCTTACTTCGACTTCCGCTCGCGCGAGTACGCCAAGGTATGGACCGGGGGAACTGACGCCCCGCTGTTTGACACCGCACGTGAGCTGCGCGAAGTCCTGCTTGAGGATTTCGCCAATGACTTCGAACAGGACGGCGTGGATGAGATCCACGTGGTCTACACCCAGTTCAAGTCGATGGTCACGCAGGAACCGACGGTTATCCGTCTGCTGCCGTTGGAGGTTGTCGAGGGTGACTCCGAGACTCCCGCCGACGAGTTGCTGCCGCTGTACGAATTCGAGCCGACCGCTGAGGAAGTGCTCGATGCACTGCTGCCGCGGTACATCGAATCGCGCATCTTCAACTGCCAGTTGCAAGCCGCCGCTTCCGAGCTCGCTGCCCGCCAGCGCGCCATGAAGTCCGCCGGCGACAACGCCCAGGAGCTGATCAAGAAGTACACGCGACTGCGTAACAACGCCCGTCAGGCTGAAATCACCCAGGAACTCACGGAAATTATCGGCGGCGCAGACGCGCTGAGCAGCTAAGTCCGCAAAGTTCCTACCAGACAAGAAGTGAGAAAGATGACTGCCCAACTCAACGAGCAGGTTACCGCAGGGGCCACCGGTCGCATTGCCCGCGTGACTGGCCCGGTCGTGGACGTCGAGTTCCCAGCCGATGCACTGCCTGCAATCTACAACGCACTGACCGCTGATCTGACGATCAACGGCGAAACCAAGAAGATCACCTTCGAAACCAGCCAGCACCTGGGCGACAACATGGTTCGCGCCATCTCGCTGCAGGCCACCGACGGCCTGGTGCGCGGCGCGCAGGTCACCGACACCGGTGCACCGATCTCCGTGCCGGTCGGCGACGGCGTGAAGGGCCACATCTTCAACGTGCTGGGCGAGGCCCTGGACGTTGACAACTCGGAGATCCAGGTCACCGAGCGCTGGCCGATCCACCGCGAGGCCCCGAAGTTCTCGGACCTCGAAGGCTCGACCGAGATGCTGGAAACCGGCATCAAGTCGATCGACCTGCTCACCCCGTACATCCAGGGTGGCAAGATCGGCCTGTTCGGCGGCGCCGGCGTGGGCAAGACCGTGCTGATCCAGGAAATGATCACCCGTGTGGCCCGCAACTTCGGCGGTACCTCGGTGTTCGCCGGCGTGGGTGAGCGCACCCGTGAAGGCAACGACCTGTGGGTCGAAATGGACGAAGCCAACGTGCTGAAGGACACCGCCCTGGTGTTCGGCCAGATGGACGAGCCGCCAGGCACCCGTCTGCGCGTGGCCCTCTCGGCCCTGACCATGGCGGAGTACTTCCGCGATGTGCAGAACCAGGACGTGCTGCTGTTCATCGACAACATCTTCCGTTTCACCCAGGCCGGTTCCGAGGTGTCGACCCTGCTGGGCCGCATGCCTTCGGCCGTGGGCTACCAGCCGAACCTGGCTGACGAAATGGGTCTGCTGCAGGAACGCATCACCTCCACCAAGGGCCACTCGATCACCTCGATGCAGGCGATCTACGTGCCGGCCGATGACTACACCGACCCGGCCCCGGCGACCACCTTCGCCCACCTGGATGCGACCACCGAACTGTCCCGTGAGATTGCCTCGCGCGGCCTGTACCCGGCGATCGACCCGCTGACCTCGACCTCGCGCATCCTGGACCCGCAGTACGTGGGCCAGCACCACTACGATGTGGCGATCCGCGTGAAGTCGATCCTGCAGAAGAACAAGGAACTGCAGGACATCATCGCGATCCTGGGTGTGGACGAACTGTCCGAAGAGGACAAGATCGTCGTGGCCCGTGCCCGCCGTATCCAGCAGTTCCTGTCGCAGAACACCTACACCGCGAAGCAGTTCACCGGTGTCGAGGGTTCGACCGTGGCGCTGAAGGACACCATCGAGGGCTTCGAGGCCATCTGCAACGGCGACCTGGACCACATCGCAGAACAGGCGTTCTTCAACGTCGGTGGTCTGGACGACGTCGAGCGCCAGTGGGCCGAGATCCAGAAGGCCAGCAAGTAGCATGGCCGAGCTTCAGGTCGAAATCGTGGCGGCCGACCACTTCGTGTGGGCCGGCCCCGCGAAGCTGGTCAAGGCGCGTTCGGTGGACGGTGAGATCGGAGTTCTGCCCGGTCACGTGCCGACCCTGACCGTGCTTGCCGCAGGGGATCTGGAAATCGACCCGGTTTCCGAGGCCCGCTTCTCGGTGCGCATCGATGGGGGATTCTTCTCCGTCGACCACGACCGGGTGGTTATCGTCGCCGACAACGCAGTGGTTAACGCAGCGTAGGCGCCATTGATCGAGATTAGCGCACCAGTTCTGATCGCCTTGCTGGTCTTGGCCGGCATCGTGACATTCTTTGGTGCCATGGGCGTGCGCCGCTTCCAGTTGCGGCGCACGCTCGGAACCTTCGATGCCTCCTACCACACGCCCGCGGGCAAGTGGGTGATGTGCATTGGACGCTACGGCACGGCCCATGTGGACCTGCTGCGGTTCTTCTCGGTCTCGCCGATCCCGGCGTTCGTGCTGGAACGCCGGGGCCTGGACATTTCCGGGTGGCGGCGGCCCAAGGACGATGAACGGGGCAAGATCCCGCCGGGGTTCATCATCGTTAGCCTCAAGCGCGGCGATGAACTGATCGAGATGGCGATGGACTACCGGGACTACACCGGGTTCTCCGCCTGGCTCGAGGCCGGCCCGATCGCCGGCTCCTGGCAAATCTAGTCGACACCGTCTCCTGGCTGAGACAACAGCTGACCCCCAACCCTTCACGGGTTGGGGGTCAGCTGTTTAACGACACGACGGGATGGCGGGCGGACCGAGCCCGGTATGCGGGTTCAGTCCAGCAGCTGCCCGTTGCGGAACACCTGGCGCAGCTCCAGGTTCGGGCCAAGCACCAGCAGGTCGGCCACGAAGCCCTGGTGCAGCCGCCCGGCCTCATCGGCCAGCCCGATCAGGTAGGCCGGCACCTTGGTGGCGGAGATGATCGCGCGCACCAGTGGCACCCCGGCGGCCACGGTGCGGCGCACCACCTCCAGCAGAGTGCAGGTGCCCCCGGCCAGCCGCTGCCGATCGCCCTCGGCCAGGTGCGCCTCGCCGTCCTCGACCCGCACCTTGGCCGGGCCCACCGTGTATTGGCCGTCGGCCAGCCCGGTGGCGGCCATCGAATCGGTGACCAGTGCAATGGACTTGGCGCCCACCAGCGCGAAGACCATGCGCACGGTGTCGGGGGACAGGTGCACGCCATCGGCGATCAGCTCCAGCACCGCATGGCCCTTGGCCGCCATTTCCAGCGCGGCGGCGGCCGGGCCGGGATCGCGGTGGTGGATCGGCGGCATCGCATTGAACAGGTGGGTGACCAGCGGGCGTTCGGTGAAGCCGTCCACGCCGGCGCTTTCGAGCTGCTCGGTGATCTCCTGCAGGGCCTTGCGGGTCACCGACGCGCTGGCCGCGGTGTGCCCGATGGCCGGGACGATGCCCTGGGAGACCAGCGCCTCGATCAAATCCTCGGTGCCCTCCAGTTCCGGGGCGAAGGTCATGGTGCGCAGCTGCCCATGGCTGGCCATCACCAGATCCGCGACGAAGTCCGGATCCGGGTCGGTGAGGAATCCCGGGTACTGGGCGCCGCAGCGTTCGGCGGAGAGGAACGGGCCCTCGGCGTGGATCCCGGCAATCAGCCCGGCCTCGGCGAACTCGGCCAGCAGTTCGGTGGCGTTGAGCATCTGTTCGTGGTCGGAGGAGACCAGGGAGGCGATCACCGTGGTGGTGCCCGAGCGGTGCAAAAAGTCGATGGCGTCTTTGACCCCGGCGTGCTCGGGATCGGAGAAGTCGGCGCCGTTCGCCCCGTGGCAGTGGATGTCGATCAGCCCGGGAACCAGGGTGGCGTCCTCGGCCAGGGGATGCTCCGTGAAGCTGTCTGCGTCCTCGGCGGCCAGGAAGTCATCGCGGTTGCCCGCGAAGACGATCCGGTCGCCCTCGATGGCAAGCGCGCCATCGGTAACCTGCAGGCCGTCGGAGACCAGCCGGGCGAACATTACGGTGCGCTGTTCGGTGCTCATGACCCCAGCTTAGGCACATTCGTTCGGGCTTGTCTCAAATTCGCGAATAATTCCAGCCCTGGTACCCCAGCGATGAGCCCGAGATTGCTGGGTACGCTGGCTGCCGTGCGCCAGTTTCGATGCCCGGACCGCAGCGGTTTATCGCTGCGGCACATCGCGGGATAGCTGGAGCGTTCTTTCACCAAGGATTGGAGCGGGTAGTGACCGTAAACCACCGGCAATGGGTATACGCCAGACTGTTGCAATACGAACGCCAGAAGAAGATCTGCACGAGCCTGATCAGTCTTTCTGGTGGCTTGTTGGTGGTTCTGGGGTTGGGCGGGACACGCTTGTCGCACGCTGCGTGGCAGGTGACATCGCTGTCCATTACGTCTGTCGTCCTTGCCGTGCTGGGCCTTGGATGTGCCTATCTCATGGCCCAGGAAGCCGATGAGGATCTTCGAATGACCATGCGAAGGGTCGAACAAACCGAGGCAAGTTTTCAAATAATTGATCCGCGCCGTGACCGCAAATCGCTGGCGATACTCTTCGCCGCCGGGCTGGCATGTCTGGGAATCGCCGTTGTGAATGGTTGCCGGGCTTTGGTGGCCCGGCCGGTAGCCGGCAGTTGCCCTGAGCCTAGAACAGCCGCCCAGCCGAATCGTCCACGCCGCGCATCGCGTCGTAGTCGAGCACCAGGCAGCGGATGCCGCGGTCCTCGGCCAACGTGCGGGCCTGCGGCTTGATCTGCTGGGCGGCGAAAATGCCGGTGACCGGCTTGAGCAGCGGGTCGCGGTTGAGCAGTTCCAGGTAGCGGGTGAGCTGTTCGACCCCGTCGATGTCCCCGCGGCGCTTGAGCTCCACGGCCACCGTGGCCCCGGCGCCGTCGCGCGCCAGGATGTCCACCGGGCCGATCGCGGTCATGTACTCGCGGCGGATCAGGGTGTGCCCGTCGCCGAGCAGGTCGATCTGTTCGGCCAGCAGGCGCTGCAGGTCGGCTTCCACCCCGTCCTTGATCAGGCCCGGGTCGGTGCCCAGCTCGTGGGCTGAGTCGTGCTCGATCTGGTGGAAGTGGATGGTCAGCGTGTCATCGCTCTTCGCCGCGGCCAGGCGCCACACCTCGGTGACACCTTCCTCGGCCAGTTCGGGGGCCGGTTCCTGCACGTGCTTGGTCAGCGGCGGGTTCATCCAGTTCAGCGGCTTGTAGCTGCCGCCGTCCGAGTGGATCAGTACCGATCCGTCGGCCTTGACCATGATCAGGCGCTTGGCCAGGGGCAGGTGGGCACGCAGACGCCCGGCATAATCCACGGAACACTTTGCAACAACTAAACGCACCCACACAACACTACCTGCTGGCCGCGCCGGATGCAGGCAGCGTGTGACGCAGGTATCCGGTGGCGTCCGCCGGTGGTGTGATCGCTCGGCTGGAACCGGCTTGCTGCCATGCGGCATGATGGAGCCATGCCCCGTTCTAACCGCCCCCGCCGCAATGGAAGGTCGCGCAACACCACGTCGCGCCAGCCTTCCGGGCCGCCGCAGTATGAGGAGGACTGGGTCGAACGGGCCCGCTACGGGGTGGTGCGCCTGCAGGATGCCCCGGACGGGCAGTGGCATGTGCGCAAGATCAGCCCGCTGTCCGCGTCCAAGACCTACACCTGCCCGGGCTGCCACCGGGTGATCGGCGTGGGGGTCTCGCACCTGGTGGCCTGGCGGGCCGATCACTGGTCCGGCGACGACGCCTCGGCGGCGGCGCGGCGGCACTGGCATGAACGGTGCTGGGAGATCCGCTCCTACCGTTACTGATGGTGTCTGTGGAGTTCCTGCGCACCATGGCCTTGTGCCAGAATGAGAACGATGCCCGGCATCACGGCGGTGGGGCCCGCCGTACCCAACCTCGCACCCGTTGCGACAACGGCCCCTACCTCAGCAGCACCACTGTGCCCGAAAGGTAGGAGATCCACGATGAGCGTCACACTTTGCAGCCCCGAATATTCCTCGGCTACCAGGCGGCGGATATCCGCGCGCCATGCACCGTGTGGCCACCCAGTGGGGGAGAAGGCATGAAATCCACGACGCCGAAGCCCGTGCGCACATCACACTTGACCCGTCTGGTCCCGCTGGTGTTGGTTTTTCTTGGCGGGGCGCTGGGCACAGCTAGCCGGCAGGGCCTTGCCCTGCTCTTCCCGCCGGTGGATTCGGTGCCGTACACCATCCTTGCCATCAATGTGCTCGGGGCCTTCCTGCTGGGACTGCTGCTTGAGTCCCTCGCCCAGCACAGCACCGAACAACGCCGGCACCGCGTCTGGCGGCTGCTGCTGGGGACCGGCTTCATGGGCGCGTTCACCACCTACAGTGCCCTGGCCGTGGACACGGCCCTGCTGTTGAACGGGAACCGCCCGCTGGCCGCTCTGGCCTATGCACTGGGCACCGTGGTGCTCGGCTTCCTGGCGGCGGCCGCCGGAATCATCCTTGCCGCCACGATCCGGCGCTCCAACACCCGGCATGGCCGGCCAGCCAGCGTGGAGTCAAATAGGTCCGCCGAGCCGGAACGGGGGCAGTGAGATGGATGCGCTGCAGTTTGTGCTCTTGGCCCTGGCCGGGGGACTGGGGGGCGTCAGCCGCTTTGTGCTGGTGGAGTGGATCGCCGTGCGCTGGCGCGGCACGCTGCCGTGGGGCACGATCCTGATTAATCTGAGCGGATCCCTGGTGCTGGGCCTAATCACCGGGCTGGCGATGGGCCACCTGCTGCCCGAGACCTGGCGGCTGATCCTGGGCACCGGGTTCCTCGGCGGCTACACCACCTTCTCCACCGCCAGCGTGGAAACCGTGCGCCTGCTGCGCCAGGGCCGGGTGCTGGCCACGCTTGGCAACGCGCTGGGCACGCTGCTGGCCACGGTGCTCGCGGCCGGCCTCGGATTGTGGCTGGGTCTGGCGTTCTAGGTCTTCTAGAGCCGGTCCTGGCGCGCGATGAACACCTCGCGCAGCAGGATCATGGCCGCCGCAGCGGTGGGAATGGCCATCAGCGCGCCGGTGATCCCGGCCAGGGAACCGCCGGCGATCACCGAGATCACCGCCACCGCGCCGGGCACCGCCACCGCCTTGTGCATGATGCGCGGGGAGACGATGTACGCCTCGATCTGCAGGTAGCCGAAGTAGCAGATGCCGTAGATCAGCGCGCTCTGCCAGCCCAGGGTGAGGGTCAGCGTGGTGACCAGCACCCCGGCGATGACCGCCCCGACCAGCGGGATGAACGCCAGCATCGCCACCATCAGGGTCAGCAGCGCCGCGAAGGGCACGCCCAGGATGGTCATCAGGGTCAGCGCCACCAGCGAGTTCAGGATCGCCACCGAAGCCTGGCCGATGACGTAGTTGCCGACGCTGCGGGTGATCCGGTTCATCAGCTCGCCCACCCGTTCCCTCTTGGAGCGCGGGGCCAGACGCAGGGAGAAGGCCATGATCCCGGGCATGGAGGCCAGGAAGTAGACGGCCAGCACCAGCACGATCAGGATCCCGAACATGGACTGGGCCACGGTCTGCGAGACGCCCAGCACCCCGCCGAAGACGTTGGCCACCGCCCCGGAATCCCCGAAGAACTTGTCCACCTCATCGTTGATCCGCTCGGTGACCTGGTACTGCCGGTCCAGCTGGAGGACCAGCTCACTGTTCAGGAAGTCATCGATCATCTGCGGGGCGCTTTCGATGAACTGGGTGATCTGGGTGACCAGGGTCGGGATGATCAGCGCCATGAACCCGCCAAAGATCGCGAAGAGTCCCACCATAGTGGTCAGCACCGCCAGCGGGCGGGTGAAGCCGTGGCGGACCAGGAAGCGAACGATCGGGTCCAGCCCCAGGGCGATGAACATGGCGATCACGATCCAGGTGATCAGCGAGCCCACGTTGGTCAGCAGGTAGTAGCCCAGCAGCGCCAGCCCCACGCCCAGGGTGGCCAAAAACCCCAGGGCCACCGGGTGAATCAGCTCCAGCGGCTCGGCCTGCGCCTCTCCGTCCACGTTCGGTTCCTCGCCCAGGGCCGGGGGCCGGGCCGGGGCGTTCAGCAGTCTGGAAAGCCGGCGGCCAAAGTGCCGCATCCGGCTGCCGCCGGCAACGACCTCACGGGCGGGCACCTCGGTGGCCGGGCGCGGTGCCGGTTCGTCCTGGTGCGGCTCGGAATCAGGCTGCGGGTTCATGGTTTTGAGCTTACCCCCAGCCGGGGCGGTCAGGATGGATGTTGCGGGCCCGAGCCCGCACGCGGGTTGAGCATCCTCACAATCCGCGTCAGGAACCAAGTCCACGATCCACTCGTTAGACTTGAGTCGAAGACCTTGTGACCGTGATGCGAATGGGTGAAGCCGTGCGAAAAATACTACCGGTGATCGCGATGCTGATCGGGGCCGTGGCCCTGTTCATCGGCATCGGACAGAAGACGTTTTGGGCGCCGCCCGAAACGGTGACTGCCACCATGCCCGAATTCGACGGCAGCGCGCCGTTGACGGTGATCGAGCCGTCGATCAACGACGCGGACATCGCCCCGGTGGAGCTGCAGATCGAATCCGAGGGGGAGTTCACCGCCTCGCTGGGCCGCAGCTACGACGTGGAGGCCTGGGTGGGCGATGCCAAGCACGTCTCACTGACCGGCATCGACCGGGAGAACCACCGCCTGCAGGCCGAGCTGGTCGACGGCAAGGCCGAGGTGCCCAACCCGGCCGGCGGGGACATCTTCTTTGACTCCCAGCAGGCCGACGGGAAGATGACCTACCGCTGGACCGCGCCCGATAGCGGCTCCTGGTCGCTGCTGCTGGCCGCCGACGGCAAGCAGGCCGCCCCGGCGAAGATCTCGGTCACCTACGCGAACACCGCCACCATGCCCTGGGCGCTGCCGCTGATCATCATCGGTTCGCTGCTGATCGTGGTGGGCCTGGCCTTCCTGCTGGTGCGCCCCGCCGCCAAGCGCCCGGCGCGCCGGGTGAACACCCACAACTCCCTGGCCCTGGTCGCCGCCCTGTCCCTGGGCCTGTCCGGGGTGCTGATCCCGGCCGCCCCGAGCGATGAGTCCGCCAGCCCCCAGGACGCCGAAAGCGCAACCCCCAGCGAACAGGCCAGCGACGCGGCCGCCGAGCAGTCCGCCTCGGCCACCCCCGAGGAGCAGACCGCCACCACCTTCCCCGTCGTCACCGAGGAACAGCTGAACCGCATCCTGGAGGATGTGAAGAAGCAGGTCGGCAAGGCCGATGATTCGCACAACGCCAAGGATCTGGACGCCCGCACCGCCGGGGCCTTCAAGTCCATCCGCTCCAGCCGCTACGAGATCCTGAAGAAGGACGTGAAGGTCGCCGAGCCGACGAAGCTGGCCACCGACGTCATCCGCTCCGCCGCGGTGCCCAACACCTCCGAGGCGAAGTTCCCGCGCGTGATCAACGTGGTCACCGCCAAGGACCAGGACCCGAACACGCTGCCGATCGCCATCACCCTGCGCCAGGAGAACGCGCGGGATAACTACAAGGTCGTCTTCGCCTCGCAGATGCTGCCCGGCGCCTCCTTCCCGGGCATCGCGGTGGGCGACCCGTCGGTGAAGCAGCTGGGCGCGGACGCCGAGGGGCTGAACACCAAGCCGCAGGACGCCATGAACCAGCTGGCCGACGTGCTGACCAACCCGAAGTCCAAGCAGGCCGGGAAGTTCGCCGAATCCGAGTTCATCAAGGCGGTGCACGCCGGACAGAAGTCTGAGAAGGACAAGGCCAACGAGGCCGACGTGAAGTACGAGCGCAAGCCCAGCGCCAAGGACACCACGGTGCTCTCCACCCCGGACGGCGGGGCGATCGTGACCGGGTTGATCAACTCGACCACCACGTTCAAGCGCACCGAGGACAGCGACCCGCTCAAGGGCGCCGATGAGCTGACCCGCAAGCTGCTGGGCAGCAGCTCCAGCACCGGGGACGTGCAGATCCGCTACGCTGAACCCGTGATGTTCTACATCCCCGCCGGGGACTCGAAGGACAAGATCTCCCTGATCGCCGGCGAAGTCGTACTGCTGGATGTCAAGCAGGTGAAGGAGAACTAATGAGCGAACAGAATATCCCCTCGGCCCGCGGGGCCGTGGATTTGACCGACCTGGCCGCCGCGGCCCAGCAGGCCGAGCAGATCCCGGCCGACGCCGCCGGCAGCTGGACCACCCAGCTCGATGAGGCCGGGTTCCAGCAGTTCGTGGGCCTGTCCCAGCAGGTCCCGGCGCTGGTGTCGCTGGGCGCCGCGCGCCTGGCCGCCTCGGTGGAGCTGGACAAGATCCTGGGCACCCTGGTGGACCGTCAGGGCGGGAAGATGGTGCTGGGCGTGGTGGATGCCGAGGCGCACCCGCAGATCGCCCAGGCCTTCCAGGTCCAGCAGATCCCGATGGTGGTCGCGCTGGTCAAGGGCCAGCCGGTCCCGCTGTTCCAGGGCACCGCCCCGGCCGAGCAGATCGAGCAGGTCCTGGCCCAGCTGCTGGAGCTGGCCGCACAGCAGGGGATGGGCGGGACCGTGCCGCCGTTCGGCGCCGCGGGCACCGAGGAGCCAGCGCTGCCGCCGCTGCACCAGAAGGCCATGGACGCGATCGACGCGGGGGACTTCGCCGCCGCGGAGGCCGCCTACACCCAGGCGCTGAACGAGAAGCCCAACGACCACGAGGCGCAGGTGGGCCTGTACCAGGTGCGCCTGCTCTCGCGCACCCAGGGCAAGGACCTGAACCAGGTGCGCCAGGCCGCGGCCCAGTCCCCGGATGACATCAACGCCCAACTGGAGGTGGCGGACATGGATGTGGCCGGCGGGCACGTGGAGGACGCCTTCTCCCGGCTGGTGAACCTGATCTCCCGGCTGCACGACGAGGACCGCGAACGGGTCCGGCGCCGGCTGATCGAGCTGTACGCCGTGGTAGGCAACAGCGACCCGCGGGTCGCCGCCTCCCGCCAGAAGCTGGCCCGCGTGCTCTTCTAGACCACCGCTTCACGCCGCGGCGACGCCAGCGGGCAGGAAACCTCATCCCATCGGAGGGGTTTTTGCCCGCTGGCGTCGTGGTTTAACTCCAAAGGATGATCCGCCCGGGGTGGGGCCATTGATAATCTCGGGTACATGAGTATCCCCGCACTGAGCATCAGATCGCTGGCCAAGCAGTTTGGCCCCAAGGTGGCGGTCAACGACGTCAGCCTGGACGTCCCGGCCGGTTCCTTCTTTGGCCTGGTCGGCCCGAACGGCGCCGGCAAGACCACCATGCTGTCCATGGCCACCGGGCTGCTGCGCCCGGATGCCGGCAGCGCTGCCGTGCACGGGGTGGACGTGTGGGCCCAGCCGCGCGAGGCGAAGTCGATGATGGGGGTGCTGGCCGACGGGGTGCGACAGTTCGACCGGCTCACCGGACGCCAGCTGGTCACCTATTCGGGGCTGCTGCGCGGGATGGAGCGCGAGGAGGTCACCACCCGCACCGAGGACCTGCTGCGGGTCATGGACCTGGTCAACGACGGGGACAAGCTGGTGGTGGACTACTCCGCGGGGATGACCAAGAAGATCTCGCTGGCCACCGCGATGATCCACTCGCCGAAGCTGCTGGTGCTCGATGAGCCCTTCGAGGCGGTGGACCCGGTCTCGGCGGCGAACATCCGCGACATCCTGAACGAATACGTGAAGTTCGGCGGCACCGTGATCGTCTCCTCCCACGTGATGGACCTGGTCCAGCGCATGTGCTCGCACGTGGCCGTGATCGCCGACGGGGTGCTGCGCGCCTCGGGCACCGTGGATGAGGTGCGCGGCGGGATGAGCCTGGAGGAACGCTTCGTGGACCTGGTCGGCGGACGGGCACAGGGCGGAGGGCTGTCGTGGTTGCGCACATCCTCAAACTAAAGCTGACCCTGCTGCGCAACGGTTTCCGGCGCAGCACCTGGCAGCTGGTCGGGGTGATCATCGGTACGCTCTACGCCCTGGGCGTGGTGGCGATGCTGATCCTGGCCGCCTGGTTCTCCGCGGACCTGCAGTGGCTGAGCTACATTTCCATCCTGGCCAGCTCGCTGGTGGTGATCGGCTGGGCGATTGTCCCGCCGCTGCTGACCGGCGTGGACCTGACCCTGGAGCCGCAGCGCTTCGTGCACTTTGGCATTGAGCCCAAGACGCTGGGCCGGGCGCTGGTGCTGGCCGGATTCGTCTCCATCCCGGCGCTGATCACGGTGCTGGCGATGGCCGGGTTCAGCGTGCTGTGGCGCCTGGATCCGGGTGTGCTGCTGCTGGCGCTGGTGGCGAACCTGGGCACCGCGGTGCTGGCGGTGTTCGGCTGCCAGTACCTGACCATCCAGGCCACCGCGCTGCGCTCCAAGCGCCGCTTCCGCGAGGCCACGTTCCTGATCTTCTTCCTGCTGCTGGTGAGCCTGGGGCCGATCATCGGGATGCTCACCGAGGCGGCGACCAGCGCCCTTGACTGGATCGACCCGGTCGCCACGGTGTTGGCCTACACCCCGTTCGGCACCCTGGGCGCGGTCGCCCCGGCCGCCGCCGAGGGCGCGTGGCTGGCCGCGACCGGCCACCTGCTCTACGGCCTGGTGTGCCTGGCGGTGCTCTACTGGCTGCTGCTGCGGGCCACCGCGAACGCCGTGGTCACCGCGCCGGCCCCGCAACGCGCGGCCTCGGCCAAGGGATTGGGTCCCTTCAAGTGGATGCCGTCCACCCCGTGGGGTGCGGTCGCCGCCCGGGCACTGGTGTACTGGCTGAAGGACCCGCGCTACGCGATTGGCGTGCTGATGGTCCCGGTGCTGCCGGTGATCTTCTACTTCGCCGGCTCGCAGTCCGGCAGCTACGCGATGATGTTCCTGCTCGGCCCGATCTTCGGGATCCTGATGGGCTTTTCCATCTCCGCTGACGTCTCCTACGACAACACCGCGTTCTCCCTGCACGTGCTCACCGGGGTGCGGGGCCGCGATGACCGGATCGGGCGCATGCTCGCCTGCCTGCTGGTGGGCCTGGTGCCGGTGCTGCTCGGGTCGATTCTGCCCGGCGCGCTGACCAACCAGTACTGGCGCATCCCGGCCGATGTGGGCCTCTCGCTCGGTGCGCTGCTGGTGGCCCTGGCGATCTCCTCGGTGGTCTCGGCCCGCTACACCTACGCGGTCCCGCTGCCGGGGGAGAACCCGATGAAGACCCCGCCGGGCAACGGGGTGCGCGTGGCGCTGACCCAGCTGCTGACCTTTGGTGGGATGGGGCTGCTCTTGCTGCCGCTGGTGATCCCGTACCTGTTTGCGATCTTCGGCGGTATCCGGCCGCTGGGCTGGGTGACCCTGGCCGGCGCATTCGTCTACGGCGGGATCCTGCTGTTGATCGGTGTGCGGGTGGGCGGCAAGTGGATGGATGTCCGCCTGCCGGAGCTGATGCAGGCGGTGCTGCTGAACAAGTAGCGGCCTCGACGGCCATGGCGCCCCACCCAAGCCCCGGTAGCCGGGTGCTGGATCACCTCCAGCACCCGGCTACCGGGGCTTTGCCATGTCCGCAACCCCCTGCCGGTGCCCGGAACTTCACACGGTGTTCAAAGCCATCCGCGGTGCCCGGCAAGTCGGCAGGTCAGCCCGGTAATCGAGCGGATTTCCGGGGCTGCCGCGGACCGCTCGGGCGTGCTGTGGGGGCTTGGGTGGAGCGCGAAAAGTACTAGACTGGATGCCATGGTTGAAGAGTCACAGGAAACCCGCGGCGGAACAGCAACAATCGAGCGGACCGAGACGCAGCAGAACGTTGAGGCCGGCGATCACGAGCGCTTCGCACACTATGTGCGCAAGGAAAAGATCATGGAATCGGCCCTGTCCGGGGAACCGGTGATCGCCCTGTGCGGCAAGGTCTGGACTCCCGGCCGCGACCCCAAGAAGTTCCCGGTCTGCCCGGAGTGCAAGGAAATCTACGAATCCATGCAGGGCGACTAACCGACCCTGCCTTCACGCCCGGCAGCCGCACGGCTGCTGGGCATAGATTCGTGGTCCGCGCCGGGAGAGGATAGATGACCGACACACTTTTCGACATTGGTGACAAGCTTCCGCTGGAAGACAAGCTGCCGGTGGCATATCCGGAACGCGCGGCCTGGGGCACCGGGCCGAAGCTGCGTGCCTGGCAGGCCGAGGCGCTCGCCCTCTACTTCGACACCGAACCCAAGGACTTCCTGGCGGTGGCGACCCCCGGCGCCGGTAAGACCACGTTCGCGCTGCGCCTGGCCAAGGTGCTGGTGGACTCCAAGAAGATCAACCGGATGATCGTGGTCGCGCCCACCGACCACCTGAAGAAGCAGTGGGCCGACGCGGCCGGCCGTGTCGGGCTGGCGCTGGACCCGAACTACAAGAACTCCGATGGCCGCCACGGCGATCACTACCTCGGGGTCGTGGTCACCTATGCGCAGGTCGCCCAGAAGCCGGCCGTGCACCGGGCCAAGACCGAGGACGCGCGCACCTTGGTGATCATGGACGAGGTCCACCACGCCGGTGACGCCCTGTCCTGGGGCGATGGTATCCGCGAGGCCTTCGAGCCGGCCACCCGCCGGCTGGCGCTGACCGGCACCCCGTTCCGTTCGGACACCGCCCCGATCCCGTTCGTGCAGTACACCGACGAGGGGGATGGGATCCGCCGCTCCAAGGCGGACTACACCTACGGTTACGGCAACGCCCTGACCGACCACGTGGTGCGCCCGGTGCTGTTCATGGCCTACTCGGGCAACATGCGCTGGCGCACCGCCGCCGGCGAGGAAATGGAGGCCCAGCTCGGTGCCGGGGCCACCAAGGACATCACCGCCCACGCCTGGCGCACGGCGCTGGACCCGACGGGGGACTGGATCCCCTCGGTGCTGCGCGCCGCCGACCGCCGCCTGTCCGAGGTGCGGCGCACCGTGAAGGACGCCGGCGGGCTGGTGATCGCCACCGACATCGATGACGCCAAGGCCTACGCCCAGCAGCTGGAGGCGATCTGCGGGCAGAAGGTCACCACGATCCTCTCCGATGACCCCACCGCCTCGCAGAAGATCGATGAGTTCTCCGAAGGCGATTCACGCTGGATGGTGGCGGTGCGCATGGTGTCCGAGGGCGTGGACGTGCCCCGGCTGTGCGTGGGCGTGTACGCCACCTCGACCTCGACCCCGCTGTTCTTCGCCCAGGCCGTCGGCCGCTTCGTGCGAAGCCGCAAGCGCGGTGAAGTGGCCAGCGTGTTCCTGCCCTCCGTGCCGATCCTGATGGCCCTGGCCAACGAGATGGAGGTCGAACGCGACCACGCGCTGGACCGCGAAGGCTCCAAGGTGGAGGACGGGCTGGATGACGCGGCCCTGGAGGAAGCCAACCGTGAGGAGAAGGCCAGCGACGAGCTGGTGCGCAACAAGTTCGAGGCGCTGAACTCCCAGGCCTCATTCGACCGCGTGCTCTTTGACGGCGGCGAGTTCGGCACCGGCGCGGACATCGGCAGCGATGAGGAGCTCGGCTTCCTGGGGATCCCCGGGCTGCTGGAGCCCGAACAGGTCTCGGCGCTGCTGCGCGAACAGCAGAGCAAGCAAATCAAGGGCGGGGCCTCCAAACCCGCCCCGGTTTCCGATCACCGCCAGCTGATGGACCTGCGCAGCCAGCTGTCCAAGAACGTTTCGGCGTGGGCGGCGCGCACCGGCACCCCGCACGCGCAGATCCACACGAAGCTGCGCAGCGTGTGCGGTGGACCGGCCGTGCCGCAGGCCAATGCGGACCAGCTGCGGGCCCGCATTGAGAAGCTGCAGGACTGGTTCGTCGGGCGCAAGTAGCCAGCGGTGACCGCAGTCCCGGTAGGAGCGGAACGCCGCACCCAAACCAAAGAGGAAGAGGCCGCCACGGCGGCCTCTTCCTCTTTGTCAATGCCCGTGTTCCGGCCCGGTTTCTAGCCCAGGGTCAGGACGGTGACCCCGGATTCACGCAGTTCGCTGTACAGGCTCGGCAGGTTCTCGGGGGAGACCGCAGCGGTCAGCGGGGTGATCACGGTGGTGGCGAAGCCGGCCTTGGCCGCATCCAGCGCGGTAGCGCGCACGCAATGGTCGGTGGCGATGCCCACCACGTCCACCGCGGTCACCTGCCGCTGCTTCAGCCAGTCCTCCAGCAGCGGACCGGATTCGTCCTCCAGGTCCGCGGCCGGATTCAGCAGCCGGGCCTCGAAGCCCGAATAGCCATCCGAATACCGGCCCTTGGCGAAGTGGCCGTCCACCTCCAGGTCGGCGATCTGCGGATGCAGGGCCGCGCCGGGAGTCCCGGCCACGCAGTGCACCGGCCAGGTGTCCACATAGTTCGGGTTCTTGGAGAAATGGCGGCCCGGATCGATGTGCCAGTCCTGGGTGGTGGCGATCGCGGTGTAGGAGTCGCGGCGTTCGGCCACATCCGCGGCAATGGCCGAGGCAACGGCATTGCCGCCCTTCACGCCCAGCGGGCCGCCTTCGCAGAAGTCCGGTTGTACGTCAATGATCAGCAGTGCGCGGGACATAGTGCTTCCTATTCATTCACGAGGATCGTGGGGATCACCGGTTCACCGCGCTGCAGTTTGCGGGCGATGCCTGGCATCTCCTGGATCGAGGCGTGGTGCCGCTGGCGGGCCAGCTGCACGCCGGAGGCTGAGACATACTTTTCGTCAATCTCACCATGCGTGACCAGCGGGACGGTTAGCAAGCGTTCCGGGCCTTCGGTGGTGTGTTCACCCAGTACAACGATCTCGTTGACCGCACGGTTCCGCTCATTGAGCTGACGCACGCCGCTCTTGCGTCCGCCGGTGCTGGCCTTGTTGGTGGCGGCCTTGGCCACCGGGATCCATTCGCCGCAGGTGTCCTGGCGGGCCACCAGCTTGTAGACCATGGAGGCGGTGGGGTGCCCGGAACCGGTGACCAGTGCGGTGCCCACCCCGTAGGAGTCCACCGGGGCGCTGGCCAGGGCGGCGATCGCGTACTCGTCCAGGTCGCTGGTGACGGTGATCTTGGTGTTCCAGTTGCCCAGGTCATCGAGCAGCTCGCGCACCCAGGTGGCCTGCTGGACCAGGTCCCCGGAGTCCAGCCGGACCGCACCCAGTTCGGCGCCGGCGATCTCCACCGCGGTGCGCACGCCCTGCTCAACGTCGTAGGTGTCCACCAGCAGCGTGGTGTCCACGCCCAGGGCATCGACCTGTGCCTGGAACGCCTCGCGTTCGCTTTCATGCAGCAGTGTGAAGGAGTGGGCGCTGGTGCCCACGGTCGGGATGTCGTAGCGGGCCCCGGCCTCCAGGTTGGAGGTGGAGTCAAACCCGGCGATGGCGGCGGCGCGGGCCGCGGCCACGGCGGCCTCCTCGTGGGTGCGCCGCGAGCCCATCTCGATGCAGGGGCGCTCGCCGGCGGCGGCGATCATGCGAGAGGCGGCGGAGGCGATGGCCGAATCGTGGTTCAGCGTGGAGAGCACGAAGGTCTCGATGACGCAGGCCTCGGCGAACGTGGACTCCACGGTCAGCAGCGGCGAGTTGGGGAAATAGAGCTCACCTTCGGCGTAGCCGGTGATGTTGCCGGTGAACTTGAAGTTCTCCAGGTAGTCCAGGGTCTCCTTGTTCACGACCTTGTTGTCGGAAAGGAACTTCAGCTGTTCGTCCTCGAAGCGGAAGTTCGCCAGCCCCTCCAGCAGCCGGCCGGTGCCGGCGACCACTCCGTAGCGACGTCCATCCGGCAGGCGGCGGGCGAAGGCCTCGAACACGCTGGGACGGTGCGCGGCCCCGGACGCCAGTGAGGCCTGCAGCATGGTCAGCTCATAGTGGTCGGTAAAGAGGCTGGTGAGCATGCGGTGCTCCTGTGTAGTCGGGGACAAACCAAGACTTACTGTATCCCGCTTCAAACCGTGGTGAGACATCACCCCGGTGCCTGGTGCGGGCGAGTCCCGGATGCGCCGGCGCATTGCCCTGCACTGGATCCGCCTGCGTCGGTTCCGTTGCCGGGTTCCAGCACGAGAGGCACGGAAATGGGAGTCGAGTGGGCCAGCACCAGCGCTTATGGGGCTGGGGCCGGCCCGGGGACGGCGGAGCCGTAGAGCCTGCTGTTCGGGCTTGAAGTCGCCATGTCGCGCTGGTATTTTCAGCAAAAAGCGGGGTTCGGATGATGCGGACCGGTGAAGCGGCCGGGAGCTGTACGCGGTGCGCCCCTCCGGCGCGGGCACCAACCGTGCGGATCCGGCATCTCAGGGGCACCCCTGAGACGATCGACAACGAGAAACGAGTGGCAAGCGTGTACGAATCTGGCACCGGTGAAGGCTCCCTGTCACAGGACGCACTCCTTGGAAATGCGGAGGGTGCACCGCGGCTGGCCACGGAGCGCAGGGAGGTCAACGGTGCCCACAGTTTCTCCCAGGCCGCGCAGCGCGTGGTGGACTACCTGAACCACCACACCCCTTTAACTGATTGGTCGGTCTCGCGGATCACCGACGGGTACCAGGTGCACCTGCACGTTCACCATGATCACCTGATCAACGTGGGGGACCGGATGGACTGGGGCGAAACCTTTTGTCGGCGCATGGCGGCGGGCGCCGCGCACGTGGTCCCCGACGCCAAGACCCACCCGCAGTATGCGGATTTGCAGGTTGCCCGCAAGATCGGGGCGTATGCCGGCTATACGATCGGTGATGACAATGGACAGCCCTTCGGCGTGCTGTGCGGGGTGCGCAGCCAACCGCTGGAGGCTAACGAGTCCGTGGACGAGGAACTGCTCAAGGTCTTCAGTGACCTGCTTTCCTCCCAGCTGGAACTCTCCCGCGGCTTCGACCGGGACCGGCGGGCCCTGGAAATCGCGAAGGCACAGGCGCACCGCGATGCCCTGACCGACTTGCTGAACCGTCGCGGCTGGGACGCGATTCTTGCCGACGCCCAGGCACGGGTCAACGCCTTTGGGGATCTGGTCGCCGTGGCCGTACTCGACATTGACGGATTGAAGGCCCTGAACGATTCGCAGGGTCACACGGCGGGGGATCAGTTGATCCAACGCGCGGCCCGGGCGCTGCGCGACGCCTCCTCGCGCTCCCACCGGATTGCGCGCTACGGGGGAGATGAGTTTGTCATCCTGGCCAACGGGATTCCTTCCGCGCGGCTGGAGCAGCATTTCGCCGTGTTCCGCCAGGCTTTGGAAACGGCGGGGGTTGCGGCGTCGCTTGGCTACGCCGCCTCGGTGCCCGGGGATTGCTCGGTGCAGCAGGCATTCATGGAAGCCGACCGGCAAATGTACCTGGACAAGCAGCGCCGCCGGGCCCGATAACCCACGCACCCATCCCGCCGATGCGTTCGCACCAGCGCACTGGATCAGGGTTGTTGTCACCGCGAGCCCGGGAAGCGCGATAAGGGCGTAAAATGGTGGGCATGACCGTCATGCCCGATATCTTCGAAGAGATTAGTGAGCAGGTTCTCCACGATAAGAAGTGGCGCCTGATCGTGTGGAACGATCCGGTGAACCTGATGAGCTATGTCAGCTATGTCTTCCGCAGCCATTTTGGCTTTACCGCAGAGAAGGCCGAGAAGCTGATGATGCAGGTGCACCACGATGGCTTTTCGGTGATCCTGAACGGGTCGCGCGAGAAGATCGAGGGGCACGTGCAGGCGATGCACGGTTATGGCCTGAACGCCACCATGTCCCAGGAGGCCTAACTTCGTGGCCAAGGCCTTCAAGCGCACCGCCCGCGGCATTGCCGGTTCCCTGCACGAACCGGAACGCAAGCTGCTGCGCGAACTGTTCGACGACGTGATCTCCCTGCTGGAGGAACGCGACGAGATCCACCAGGTCGACCCGAGCGAGGAACTGGATCCGCTCTACGCGCTGACCGGGATGAGCCCGGACCGCGGACCGCTGCCCGAACCCTCCGACCCGGCCGTGGCCCGCCTGCTGCCGGTGGCCAGCGATGACCCCGAGGTGGCCAACGACTTCCGCCGCTTTGGCGAACACGACCTGATCCTGTCCAAGATCGGGCGGCTGCGCGAGGCGAAGTTCCTGATGGAAAACACCCGGATCGTGCTCGATGACGCCGCCGCCTCCCGCTTCGCCCAGGCCCTGAACGATGTGCGCCTGGTGCTCTCTGAACGGCTGGGGATCCGCGATGAAGAGGACTCGGCGCGGATCGCGCGGATCGATGATGCGCGCAAGGTCAAGAACCCGGACGACTACATGGCGCTGATGTACAACCTGATTTCCTGGATCCAGGACACGGTGATGCGCGCGCTGCTGGATGCGGAGTACTAACTTTCATGCCCTCCTTCTTCACCACCGGCCCGCAGAGCTCCCCGGATGCCAATACCCCAATCGGGATCTTCGACTCCGGGGTGGGCGGGCTGACCGTGGCCCGCGCGGTGATTGACCAGTTGCCCGGTGAATCCCTGATCTATGTGGGGGACACCAAGAATTCCCCGTACGGTCCGCTGCCCATCGCCCAGGTGCGCGCCAACGCGCTGGGCGTCATGGACGAATTGGTTGAGTCCGGCGTGAAGCTGCTGGTGATCGCCTGCAACTCGGCCTCCTCCGCGGTGCTGCGCGACGCCCGCGAACGCTACACTGCCCAGTACGGCATCCCGGTGGTGGAAGTCATCCAGCCGGCGGTGCGCCGCGCCGTGGCCGCCACCAAGAACGGGAAGATCGGGCTGATCGGCACCCAGGCGACCGTCGGTTCACGGGCCTACGAGGACGCGTTCGCCGCCGCCCCGAACCTGGAGATCACCTCCGTGGCCTGCCCGCGGTTCGTGGAGTTCGTGGAATCCGGCATCACCGCCGGGCCCGAGCTGCTGGAAATTGCCGAGCAGTACCTGGCCCCGCTGCAGGCCGCCGGGGTGGACACCCTGATCCTGGGATGCACCCACTACCCGCTGCTGACCGGCGTGATCTCCTATGTCATGGGTGATTCGGTCTCCCTGGTCTCCAGTGCGGAGGAAACCGCGAAGGACACCTTCCGGGCACTGACCAGCCACGGGCTGCTGCGCAACGACGCTGATCAAGCGCGTCACGAATTCCTTGCCACCGGCAACGCTGATAGTTTTGGTGTACTGGCGCGACGTTTCCTGGGTCCGGAAGTGCTCACGGTACGTCATGTCGAAAACGTAGCAGCCCACTATCCGACCGGTTCGATTGCCCGCATTACCCCGCAGATGATCGCAGCGTCGAAAAGCGAGTGAGACATGAAGCTGACCATCATCGGGTGCACCGGCTCCTTTCCCGGTCCCGGATCTCCGGCCTCCTGTTACCTGGTCACCGCCTTTGACGGCACCCGGGACTGGAAGATCCTGCTCGATCTTGGGTCCGGCGCCCTGGGGGTGCTGCAGCGCTACACCGACATCAAGGACATTGACGGGATCGCGATCTCGCACCTGCACCCGGACCACTGCATGGATCTGTGCGGACTGCATGTGGCCATCCGCTGGGATCCCAATGGCTGGAACCGCGAGAAGATGCTGGTTTGGGGACCGGAAGCCACCGCGGAGCGGATCGAAACCGCCTACGGGCTGCCTGAGGGCGACACCATGCACCAGGACTATGACTTCAACATCTGGCAGGAACTGCAGCCGGTGAACATCGGTCCGTTCACCATCACCCCCTACCCGGTGCGCCACCCGATCGAGGAAGCCTACGCGCTGCGCGTGGAGGCGCACGAGCCGGGCCCGGACGGGGAGATCCTGACCAGCGTGCTGACCTACTCGGGGGACACCGACACCTGCGACGGGCTGGTTGAGGCCGCCCGCGGGGCGGACATGTTCCTGTGCGAGGCCGCTTTCGAGGAGGGCCGGGATGACGCGATCGACGGGGTGCACCTGACCGGCAAGCGGGCCGGGCAGATGGCCACCGACGCCGCGGTGGAGCGGCTGCTGCTGACCCACATCCCGGTGTGGACCTCCATCAACAAAGTCGTGGACGAAGCGAAGGAAACCTACAGCGGCGGGATTGCCGTGGCCGTCTCCGGGGTGACCTACGGGGTCTACTCCGGCAGCCAACTGGGCACCCCGAAGTCGTTGCCCACCGCACCGGTTTCCATCATCCGCCCATCCAAGGTGCGCGCCTGGAAGGGGACGCGGGCCATCCGCAAAAAATAGCGGCCCCGGCGGTGAACCGGGACCTTGAAGGGAAGGGACGAGCCTCATGAGCACCGTCAATCTCGGAAAACAACACCCGGACCTGTACAAGAGCATGCTCGCGTTCAGCCAGCAGGCCGACGCCGCGGTCGCCGCCAGCGGCCTGGATCCCAAACTGGGGGAACTGGTCAAAATCCGGGTCTCACAGATCAACGGCTGCGCCTTCTGCCTGCGCATGCACACCCGTGATGCCATCAAGCTGGGGGAGAGCAGCGACCGGCTGGCCGTGGTGGCCGCCTGGTGGGAATCCCAGTACTTCAGCGACATTGAATCCGCCGCCCTGGCCCTGGCCGAGGAAGTCACCGAACTGCCGGTGCCGGCCCGCGGCAGCTGGGACACGGGAGTGCTCAGCGAGGAGCAGGTCTCGGCAATCAGCTGGCTGGCCGTGGTGATGAACGGCTGGAACCGCATCGCCATCCGCAGCCACTACCCGGTCGCGCCCTAGCTGCGCACGTAGGCAGGAACCCAGCATGAATGATGCGGAAGAACGCGTACGCGAAATCGCCAACCAGGTCCCTGCCGGGGAAGTCATCAGCTATGGACAGATCGGCAGGATCGCCGGGCTGAACCCACGGATGGTGGGCCGGATCGTTGCGCGGATCTCCGAGTCCATCCCATGGTGGCGGGTGGTGCGTGCCGACGGCACCCCGCCCGCCTGCCACGGCGGCACCGCAGGGGCATTGCTGGAACAGGAGCATATTCCCTTCAGGAACGGGAAGATCGACTGGTCGCGGCTGGAGGGGCGTGAAACCGGTAGACCGGAAGCGACCCTGCCGCCGGGCAACAAGGATGCAGCGCAGTAGGCTTCGCTCCACGGGGCCGGCTGCATGGTCCCCGGGGTCGCTTAGCCCAGATGACGGGCTGCCCCGGCAGTCCGTCATACCCGTGCCACTTGGGTGTTTCGCGCCCGTCCACAGCGTTCTGTCAGTGGGCGGGGTGTGGTTTCGTTAGGATGGAACCATGACTTTACGTGCTGACGGCCGCAGTGCCGCGCAACTTCGAGACATCACCATCACCCGCGGCTGGTCCGCACAGGCCGAAGGCTCTGCGCTGATCGAGTTCGGCGAAACCCGTGTTCTGTGCACCGCCTCCTTCACCGAAGGGGTGCCGCGCTGGCTCAAGGGCCAGGGCACCGGCTGGGTGACCGCCGAATACGCGATGCTGCCTCGAGCCACCAATACCCGTAACTCCCGTGAATCGGTCCGGGGCAAGCTTTCGGGCCGCACCCATGAAATCTCCCGCCTGATCGGCCGCTCCCTGCGTGCCATCATCGACACCAGCGCCCTGGGCGAAAACACCATCGTGCTGGACTGCGACGTGCTGCAGGCCGACGGCGGCACCCGCACCGCCGCCATCACCGGCGCCTACGTGGCCCTGGCCGAGGCCATTGAATGGGCCCGGCGTGAAGGCATCATCGCCAAGAACACCAAGGTGCTCACCGACTCGGTCGCCGCGATCTCCGTGGGCATCATCGACGGCACCCCGATGCTGGACCTGCCGTACGAGGAAGACGTGCGCGCCGAAACCGACATGAACGTCGTGGTCACCGGTTCCGGTGACTTCGTTGAGGTGCAGGGCACCGCCGAAGGCGTGCCGTTCAAGCGCGCCGAACTGGACGCCCTGCTGGACCTGGCCCTGATCGGCACCACCGAGCTGGCCCAGATCCAGGCCGACACCCTGAAGGTGAACGCGTGAGCGCCCCGGTGCTGGTGCTGGCCAGCTCCAACCAGGGCAAGCTGCGCGAACTGCGGGAGCTGCTGCGTGGCAAGATCGAGGGCCTGGATGTGGATACCCAGGTCATTGACGCCGCGACCGCCGGTGCCGGCGACGTGGTCGAGGATGCGGTGACCTTCCAGGGCAACGCCCTGAAGAAGGCCCGCGAGATTGCCGCGGCCACCGGGCTGGTGGCGCTGGCCGACGACTCGGGCATCTCCGTGGACGTGCTGGGCGGGGCGCCGGGGATCTTCTCGGCCCGCTGGTCCGGACGCCACGGCGATGACGATGCGAACATCGACCTGCTGTTGGCCCAGTTGGGCGACATTGCCGATGAGCATCGTTCGGCCGCGTTCGTCTGCGCCGCCGCCGTAGCCACCCCGGACGGCACCGCGCACGTGGAGCTGGGAACCATGCCGGGCAAGCTGCGCACCGAACGCAGCGGAAGCAACGGCTTTGGCTACGACCCGATCTTCGAGCCTTCCGGCTCGGGCCGCTCACTGGCGGAGTTCTCCGCGGAGGAGAAGAACGCGGTCTCGCACCGCGCCAAGGCGTTCGAGGCCCTGCTGCCGCAGGTCGTCGAGAAGGTCAACGAGGTACTCTCCCAGCGCTGACGCCCCACGGCGCGGTCGCTGCTGACCCTAAGCCCGCTGCCAGCCGGGGAACCTGAATCGTTGTTCCCCTGGCGGTGCCGGGTTTTTTCCTGCCTGGAATCGGTCACACAGAGGAGAGGAAAAGGTCGGGGTCACCAGCACGTGCTGGTGACCCCGACCTTTACTGCTTCCTTGCTTCAACTCCGATCGGCGGCTAGCCCGAGGCGTTGTCCTCGTCCTCCGATTCATCCTGGCTGCGGGTCAGCTGCTTGGGGGTGGTGTGGCCAAGGACCTGGCCGCTGGCCGGGGTCTGGGCGGCGCTTTGCACCGTGCCTTGCGCGTTGGGCGCCACCGCGCCGGCGGAATTCACTGCGCTCAGGCTCAAGCCCAGGGTCAGCATGGATACCGAGGCAAGCATGGTGGTGAAGCGGCTGCGGTTATTGGCCCGCTGTTGGGCTTCGGAGGGGCCATCGAAATTCGGGGAGTACATCACTGTCGGAAGGTTCCTGATTCTGTCGTCGGGGATCCGTTTGGACCCGGTCGGCATGGTTCAACACGCGTTGCTCAGGGCCGGCGTGATGCGCAAGCAGGCGAAGGTAGTGCCTTGGTCATCAGTGTCCTCCTCATCTGTGGTGGATTGATTCCATCCTTTCTGTTCAAACTTGGTGTTAGCTGAGTTACTGACCCGGAACAGCTGAAATCCCACCGAAATCCGCGTCTTTACAGGTCAGCGCGTTCACGAACCGCGAACAGTTAAGAAACCTTAACTTTGGATCCCTGCTGCACCGACGCGGGATCAACTTTTCCGACTGCAGGGTCTTGTCGGATCTCGAGGCTGGTTATATGGTTAGTTACATGAGTAATGCACCGAGTAACAGGACGAGGGGAACCGCTGTTGTTCGGACACATAGAGGAGGCGTTCAATGATCGACGACTCGAAGCCGATCTTCCTGCAGATAGCCGAGCTGATCGAAAATGACATCGTCTCCGGGGTGCTGGCCGAGGAGGCCCAGGTGCCCTCCACCAACGAATTCGCCGCGTTCTACCGGATCAACCCGGCCACCGCGGCCAAGGGCGTCAACCGGCTCGTGGAAAACGGGCTGCTGTACAAGAAACGGGGAATCGGCATGTTTGTTGCCCACGGAGCCCGCGACCGGCTGATCGAAGCCCGGCGCCAGCACTTCAGCAAGCAATACATCCAACCCCTGGCCGCCGAAGCCCAGAAGCTGGGCATCGGCACCCAGGAACTGATCGACATGATCCAGGCCGCCCACGGCCAACTATCGGGCAAGGAAGTGTAAGCCATGACCAACGCACCGGCGATCCAAGCCACCCACCTGACCAAGAAGTTCAAGGACGTGCGGGCCCTGGATGATGTGAGCCTCTCGCTGGAGGCGGGACGGATCTACGGCCTGCTCGGCCGCAACGGGGCCGGCAAGACGACACTGATGTCCATCCTCACCGGCCAGGGCTTTGCCACCGACGGCTCGGTGAAGATCTTCGGGCATGACCCGTTCGAGCACGATCCGACGCTGGCCCGCACGTGCTTCATCCGGGAATCACAGAAGTACCCGGATGACTTCAAGCCCTGGCAGGCCTTCAAGGCCGCGTCCCTGTTCTACGAAAACTGGGACGAGGACCTGGCCCAGGATCTGGTCGCGGCGTTCAAGCTGCCGCTCAAGCGCCGCATCAAGAAGCTCTCGCGCGGGCAGCTCTCCGCGGTGGGCGTGATCATCGGCCTGGCCTCCCGGGCGGAAATCACCTTCTTCGACGAACCCTACCTGGGCCTGGATGCGGTGGCCCGGCAGATCTTCTACGACCGGCTGGTCGAGGAGTTCGCCGAGTTTCCGCGCACCATCGTGCTCTCCAGCCATCTGATCGATGAGGTCGCGAACCTGCTGGAGCAC
This sequence comes from Glutamicibacter sp. BSL13, assembly GCF_052928425.1. Lineage (NCBI taxonomy): Bacteria > Bacillati > Actinomycetota > Actinomycetes > Micrococcales > Micrococcaceae > Glutamicibacter > Glutamicibacter sp. BSL13. The sequence goes on along the minus strand of NZ_JAVGCZ010000016.1, from coordinate 19,673 downwards.
GTGGTGGTCATCGACGGCGGAAAGATCATCGTCGATGAGGAAGCCGACGCGCTGCGCGGGGCGGCGGTGACCGTGACCGGCAACGCCGAGGCGGTCACCCAATTCATCGGCGGTTACCCGGTGATCCACCGGGACGCGCTGGGGTCCCTGGCCAGCATCAGCATACGGGCAACACTCTCCGAGGCCGAACGCCAGCAGGCCAGGCAGCTGGGGCTGGAGCTGACCCCGGTCTCCCTGCAGCAGCTGGTGGTCCGCAGCGCCATGGGCGCCATGGACGAGGGTACGAGCAAGCAGAATGTTGAGGCAATGAAATGAACCGGATCATCCAAGTTGCACGCATGCAGCTGATCAACAAGTGGACGTTTATCGGCATCCCGCTGCTGATTTTGGGCGCATCGTTCGTGTTCACCATGGCGATCTTCTGGCTGGTGCGCCAGGCCGGAGGGCAGAGCGAAGTGACCTACAGTGGTGGCGCCCAGGCCCCGATGTGGTACTTCCTGGCCCTGGGCATCCAGTCGCTGACGATGACCTTCCCGTTCTCCCAGGCGATGAGCGTCTCGCGGCGCAGCTTCTACCTGGGCACCCTGGCCCTGTTCGGGCTGTGCGCGCTGGTGCTCTCCAGCTTCTACTACCTGATGGGCCTGGTGGAGCAGGCCACGAACGGGTGGTGGCTGAACGGGCGGTTCTTCGCCCTGGAGTGGGTGGCGGAGAACAACTGGTTCATCCAGATCATGTTCTACTTCGCGCTGATGGTGCTGTTGTTCATGATCGGCTTCTGGGTATCCACCATCTACCTGCGCTGGCGCACCACGGGGCTGCTGGTGTTCTTCATCGGCCTGGGCGTGCTGGTGCTGGGCACGGTGTTCTACATGACGCTGGGCGAGCGGTGGGGCCAGTTCTGGAGCTGGGCCGTCACCTGGACCGCCGGGGGAGTGGTGCTTGGCGCCGGCGCGGTCGCCGTGCTGATGGCCGGGGCCTCCTACCTCACCCTGCGCAGGGCCAGCGCCTAAAACCACCGGCCCCACCCGGGCCCCGCACCCCGCGAAGGAGTGCGGGGCCCGGTGTTGTTCGGATCCAGGAATGCCCCGGCGGTTGCCGACGGCGTGCAGACTGTGAGATCGTGCCGGGGCGCTGGCTGCGGCATAGAGCGGGCACGGGTCATGCTCCCAAGCGCGCGGCCCCAATAAATCCGCAAGTCACCGCGGAGGATTTACCCTGAGCACGTACCTGGTAACGGTGATCTTGGACCGCTTCCGCGGGCCCGTGGGTGTCCGGCCTGAACCGTTCGGTCGGGAAAGCGGAGTACAGTGAATATGTGGCTTTGGACTTCACCGCAGTTGATTTTGAGACGGCAAATGGATTCATCGGGTCGGCCTGTTCGGTCGGGCTGATCAAGGTGCGTGGCGGGCGCATCGTGGAAACCGAGCAGTGGCTGCTCAAGCCGCCGGCCGGTTTCGACCACTTCGACCCGCGCAACGTCTCGATCCACCACATCACCGAGGACATGGTGGCCACCGCCCCGCGCATTGGCGAGAAGTTGACCGATCTGCTGCAGTTCGTCGGGGAAGACGTGCTGGTCGCGCACAACTCGGCGTTCGACTCCGGGGTAATCCGGGCCGCGGCCGAGGCCAGCGAACTGTCGGTCCCGCAGATCCAGCACCTGTGCACCGTGAAGCTCTCCCGCAAGGCCTATGACCTTCCCAGCTATTCGCTGCCGTTCGTGGCCGAGGAAGCCGGGCACCCGATCGAAAACCACCACGAGGCGCTCGCCGACGCCGAAGCCTGCGCCTGGGCCATGATCGATATCGCCGAACGCGGCCAAACCCCCACCGTGCACAACACTGCCGAACACTACTCGGTGCCGCTGGGCCTGACCCGCCCCTGGCAGCCGGGCGATGAGATCTCCCGGGCCATGCGTGACGCGCAGGGTTGGCTGGCCCGCGGTAACGCCATGCCCCCGCGCGACGCGTTCGCGTTCTGGCCGCAGGAGGGGGACAACCCGGCGCCGAACCTGGAGGCCGATGCCAGCCACCCGTTGTTCGGGCAAACCGTGGTGTTCACCGGGAACCTGGGCGTGCCGCGGCCCCAGGCCAAGGAATGGGCCGCCGCCCGCGGCGCACAGACCGCCTCGCGGGTCACCCGCGCCACGACCGCGCTGGTGGTCGGGGACGGCTTTGTCCCCGAGGACCTGTCCAACGGCCGGCTGACCAACAAGGCCAAGCACGTGCTGCGCCTGCGTGCCGCCGGGCAGAAGGTGGAGATCATTTCCGAGGGCGAATTCATGCAGCTGGTCGAAGGCTTCGCCCTGCAGTAATCTGCCGCGGGACGCGGCGCGACTTATCCTCCCGCAGTCTTCGCTCCAAGCCGCTGATCTGCAACGATGGGTCTATGACTTCTCGCGACCTGCTGACGCTGCGCATTGAATTGATGGAAGCCCAACCGCTGATCTGGCGGCGCATCCAGATTCCGGCCGACCTGGACCTGGCCGCTGCCGGTGACATCATCCAGATCGCCATGGGCTGGGACAACAGCCACCTGCAGTCCTTCCACAGCGCGGACCCCACCCAGGGATGGGGCAAGCCACAGACCGGAACCAGCTGGTATGACCAGCTTGCCCTGGACGAGGAGCTGGAGGGCCAGCCGCAGGAGGGCACCACACTCGGCCAGGCCCTGGCGGTCAACCCGGGAACCTTGTTCTACGTGTACGACTTCGGGGACAACTGGACGCACCGTCTGACCCTCGAATCATCAACCCCCTGCCCGGACGAGCAGTGCGCCGCCCGGGTGCTCGAGGGGGAAATGCGGGCGCCGGTGGAAGACAGCGGAGGATTATCGGGCTGGTACGACAAGCTGGAGGAGTTCAACGCCGAGCAGCCCACCGAGGAGCAGCAGGAAACCATCGACTGGCTGCGCTGGCGCTCCGGCGATGAGCTCGACTTCGACCCGATGACCTACAACCAGCAGGCGGCGAACCGCGAGCTGGAACTGTACTTCAGCCTCCTCGCGGGAAACTCGGTCTTTGTCCAGTGGCTGCGCGGCAAGCCCTCGGGGGTACGGCGCTACGCGCTGATCCTAGCCAGCGAGGCCGGAATCACCGACGCCGCGGCAGGCGCGCGGATCCCCGAATGGTTCTTCACGGAGATAGTTCGGCCTTTCCAGGTGCTCATTGAGCTGGCCCAGGGCGAAGGCATCAAGCTCACCCCCGCCAGCTGGATGAACCCGAAGGCCGTGGCGGAACTGGTGGAGCGCCTGCAGTGGGAGGGCATTGACTACGAATCCTCCTCGCGCAAGCGTGAACACACGATGCCCACGGTGGCCCAATTGCGTGAGGTGGCGCGCATGGCCGGACTGGTGCGGGTCTACCGCGGGCGTGTGCTCGCCACGAAAAAGGGCAGTGAACTGGCCGGGGATGAACCGCGCCTCGCCCGCCATCTGCTGAACGCCATCAACACGGCGGAAAAGGACGAGGGCTTGCGCGATGGCACCATCGCCTACTGGTTGTGCCGGGCCGCCGGGATCGAGGCGCTGAGCGACGCGGCGTCCGACTACATTACCGAGGTCATGAACTTGCTGGGTTACCGGATGGGGCCGCTGGGTCAGCCGCTGGGGCGCCATGCGGTCGTGCACCGCAGCACTCTAGCCCTCCTGTTTGAGGAGCTCGCCCGGTGGCACCGACGGGACTCCGGCGGCTACTTCTCAAAGCCTGCCCAGGAACACGTGGACGAATTCGCGCGGATGGTGCTGCAGGCTCCCGTGTCCTGAGGCGCGCCGCAACGGGGCGAGAGACGAACCGGTCCACCGCCTGACTGCGCTGTTGGCCTGCGGCCCCTGATGGGCCGTGCATTATGGCTTTGGTGTGCCTAGAATCTGCAATCCGCCTCATCCGTTGATTCACATGTCGTCACAACAGCGGAAGATGACGGGATGTGACGCCCGAAATGTCGCCATAAGACTGATCATTGCAGCTTGTGACCTGCCCTTTGAGTCGTTCTCCATCCCTGCGCCAGACTGGTGGACAACGAAGGCGATGACCTTCAAACCATCCAGAGCGGCCGAGAGATCTGGCTCTACGACGTCGCGGCAACCACCCATTGGGGCACGGTGCTACTGCCAGAAACGATGGAGAATTTCCTGGCTGACCGCTCCTCAGTGAGGCCGCGCGGCCGGGACGCTTCGTCGCGGTAAAGACGAGGAGTACACATGATCAGCCTGCGCAACGTATCGACAAGCTTCGGCACCGGCAGCGACGCTTTCACGGCCGTGGACAACGTGTCCCTGGACATTCCCCGGGGCTCGATCCAAGGAATTATCGGTTTCTCGGGAGCGGGAAAATCGACCCTGATCCGCAACATCAATCTCCTGCAGCGCCCGGACAGCGGTTCGGTCCAGGTTGGCGGCGTGGAATTGACCGAACTTTCAGAGGAAGAGCTGCGGCGCGAACGCCATCAAATTGGCATGATCTTCCAGCACTTCAACCTGCTCAATAACCGCACTGCCGCCCAAAATGTGGAGCTCTCGCTCAAGTTTGCCGGGGTTCCCGCCCGCCAACGGAGAGCGAAGGCCCAGGAGGCGTTGGCCATTGTGGACCTGGCCGACAAGATCCATTCCTATCCGGCCCAGCTCTCCGGCGGCCAAAAGCAGCGCGTGGCCATCGCCCGCGCCCTGGCCACGGAGCCCAAGGTGCTTTTGTGCGACGAACCCACAAGCGCCGTTGACCCGCGCACCACCGACTCGGTGCTCCAATACCTGCTGGACATTAACGCCAACCTGGGAATTACCACCGTGATCGTCACCCACGAAATGAACGTGGTCAAGGCCATCGCCGACAACGTGGCGGTAATGGAGGACGGGCGGCTGGTTGAACAGTTTGATCTGGCCGAGTTGAGGCAACCGGGTTTCAGCCCGCATACCGCGATCGGACGCTACCTGATCAGTGACGAGATCGTCCTGCAGCGCCCCACCGGCCAGGAAGAACACCGCACCCCGCAGCTGTCGGCTGCCGCATCCTAGGAGACGTCTTGAGCACAATCTATCTTCCGCTTGCGGCCGCTGCGAGCAGCAACGGTGCAGTGGCCACGTTCAGCATTGACCGCCTGCTGGAACTGGGACCCGAGATCGGCGTCGCGATCGGCCAGACCCTGGCGATGCTGCTGGTCTCGATTCCCCTGGCGATCCTGATCGGTACCCCCTTGGGAATCTGGCTCTATTCCATGTCACCGCAGGGCCTGCGGCCCCGACCGCGGCTGCACCGCATCGTCGACGGTGCAGTCAACACCATCCGCTCCTTCCCGTTCCTGATCCTGCTGATCGCGATCATCCCGGTCACCCGGTTCATCGTCGGAACAACGGTGGGTACCGCCGCGGTGATTGTCCCGCTGACCATCAACGCGATTCCCTATTTCGCCCGCTTCGTGGAACAGAACATCACCCAACTCGGTTCGGGCGTCGTTGAAGCCGCCAATGCCATGGGCGCCACCCGCGGGCAGATCATCCGCGACGTCCTGCTGGTGGAGGCCCGGCCGGCGCTGTTTGGCTCGATCACCATCATGACCGTCTCCTTCATCTCCTACTCGGCCATGGCAGGGCTGGTGGGCGGCGGAGGGATCGGCGACTTCGCCATCCGCTACGGCTACTACCGCTACGAGACCGGTGTCATGCTCCTGGCCATCGTGCTGATGATCGCGCTGGTGCACCTGGTGCAGGTCTCCGGTACGGCGCTGGCCCGGCGCTACGACAAACGATAGCCAGCACCCGTTACTTCACCTTCACTACTTCAAAGGAACACCATGTCACTGACTCGTCGCAGGATCATCACCTCAGCAGCCGCCTTGGCCGTCACCGGCCTGCTGGCTTCATGCGGTTTGACCGGCAATGTCAATGCCGGGAACGACAAGACCATCAAGCTGATCGTCACCGAATCGGCGCCCACCCAGGAGCCCACGAAGATCGCCGAGCGAATCCTGGAGGAGCAGGGATGGGATGTGCAGGCGACCTACGTCACCGACATTGTCCAGCCCAACCACGTGGTGGCGAACGGTGAATATGACGCGAATTTCTTCCAGCACGCAGCCTACCTGGAGCAGTTCACGGCGGATCAGAACATCGAGGTGGACCCGGCCTTTTACATGTACGGTTCACCGGCCGGGCTGTACTCGACCAAGCACAAGTCGGCGAAGGAACTGCCCGATGGGGCCAAGATCGCCATCCCGGTGGATCCCTCGAACAACGGCCGGGCCCTGGCCCTGCTGGCCAAGGAGGGGCTGTTGAAGATCACCGAGGGCAAGAGCGTCATCCACCTTTCGCAGAACGACATCCTGGAGAACCCCAAGAACTTCTCCTTCGTTGAGGTGGACCAGCAGTCGCTGTCCAAGACCCTGCCCGACGTGGATGCCGGCTTCCTGTTCGTGAGGCTCGGCGGGGAGATCGGGCTGACCCCGCAGGATGCGCTGCTGTTTGAGGAAGAGGAGGACGCTCTTCCCTACAACAACCTGGTGGCGGCAAAACCCGGTTTCATGGATACGGAGAAGGGCAAGGCCCTGGAAGCCGCCTACCATTCCGATGAGGTGCGCGAATGGTACGAAGACTACCTCGACGGCGCACTGCCCACCCCCTGGGATCGTGACCCGGCAGCGGACATCGCCACCTGGAACACCCAGAACTAACGAACACTTCAAAAACGCCTGCGAGGGACAAGCCACCGGCTTGTCCCTCGCAGGCTCTTGCATTGCCGGGTCATGGCACACCGCTGGTGCCCATTAGCCCGTTCTCGTGAACGGTGGGTGGGAGCGCGTCACCCCGACGGGCCAGCGGGCCGAGGACCAACCGCTCGGTCAGCCGACCAGGCCCATCCAGCGCTCATGCAGTTCGGAAATGATGTCATCGAGCACCGAGGCGGGGCGTTCGGCGATCAGGTCGGTGCCGTACACGGCGGCCAGCAGGGCGACGGCGTACGCGTCGGCTTCTGGATCCCGGGGCTGCTCGGCCTGCGGATCCTCGTCTTCGTTCTCATCGGCCCCGCCAAAGTAGGCGGCATAGGCTTCGGCGGCGGGACGGTCCAGGGAAGCGGCAACGGTGTCCACGATCCCGCGCAGGGCCTCGGCGGCGCTGCCTTCCAGTCCCTCCAGGTGCCCCTGCCATTCCCCGGCTGCGGTGGTGGACTTCTCCAGGGCCGAACGCAGGATCAGTGCGGCGGCGGCGGCGGTGTTCGCCGCCGGTTCCCCGTGGCTGAGGAACGCGGCCGACTTGGCCAGCGCCTTCGTGTTGGCCTGCGGTACCCGGGCGATGAGTGCGGTGACCGCGGCGCGCGGCAGCACCCCGGTGCTGTCGTTCTGGGCGCCCGTGGGACGTGCCGCATAGCCCATGTCCGCGCTGTCCAGCCCGCTCAAGTTCGCCGGGTCCCCGGCCGCGATGCCCTCGGGGCGCTCCACGGCGGCGAATTCGGTGTCGATCCAGCGCTCCAGCGGCTGCGGCGCGGATTCCGGGAAGGAGCCGGTCAGCTGCTTGTAGGCGCGCAGGGAGGCCAGCCACATGCAGGCGGCCTCATCGCTGGCGACCCCGTTGTTCGCCCACTCCAGGGCTTCGAGCAGACCGTCGGCCACGTACAGGGCCAGCAGTTCGGTGGCCCCGGGTTCGTGTCCCTCCCGGGCGTGGGTCGCGCCGTCGGCCAGGCCAAGTAGGACCGCAAAAACCTTGTCGGAGTAGTCGTCGGGCAAAACTTCAAAATCACCGGTTTGAGTCACGCCTCCCATTCTAGCCACGCCCCGGCCGCGCGCAGGTGCCCGGCCCCGGCCGGGTGCGGACCTAGGGTTCGGGGGAGGTGCAGATCTCCATGAAGCGGGCCACGGCCGCGGACATCGGACGGCTGGCCTCCCAGATTGCCCGCAGCGGCCGGTTCAGGGTGGTGCCGGCAATGGGCAGCTGCACGAACCCGGGGTGGGCGGCGCTGCCTTCGATGGCCAGCCGGGAAATCACCGCCGGTCCCAGCCCGGCGGCCACCGCATGGGTGATGGCCGAGTTGGAGTTGAATTCCACGATCGGGGTGACCCGTTCGGTGCCCACATAGCTGTCTAGGAAGGCGCGGGTGCCCGAACCGGCCTCGCGCTCCACCAGCGCGGTGGCGGCCAGCTCGGCCAGGGTGACCGGGGTGCCGCGCTGCACCCACGGGTGGTGTTCGGGGGTGATGAGCACCAGCTGGTCGGTGTAGACGGTCAGGGCCACCAGCCCCTCGGGCACCTGCGGGGTTTCCACGAATCCCAGCGCGGTGTCGCGCTGCTGCACGGCGCTGATCACCTGGTCAGAGTTCATCACCCGCATCCTGGTGCGCACCGCCTGGTCGGCCTGGCGCAGCCTGCGGATCCAGGTGGGGGCCAGGTGCTCGGCAATGGTCATGGAGGCGGCGAAGCTGAACTCCTCGTCCGCCGAGGTGGCCAGCGCCTGCGCCCCGGTCCACAGGTTCTCCATGCTGCCCAGCACCTCGCGCGCCCACTGCACGGTGAGCTTGCCCTCGCTGGTCAGCTTCGAGCCGGTGCTGGCCCGCGCCACCAGCTGGTAGCCCAGGCGCCGCTCCAGGGTGCGCAGCGCCCGGCTGGCGTTGGGCTGGGCCATGCCCACCGCCCGCGCCCCGGCGCTGAGGCTGCCCCGGTCCTCGATGGCCACCAGCAGGGCCAGGGCCGCGGGCTGCAGCCAGTGTTCTATCCTTGGAGGCTGGTTCGGCAATTCGTCCATATCAAAATCATATGACAGTTATAGCCAGCGCGTGGCTACCGGCCCCACGCCAGGCATGAAAAGTTCGAGGTATGCAGAAAAATCAGCTCACCGCCTCCGCTAAGTCCACGTCAAGCCCCGCTGCCGCCAGCCGCTCGGGGACCTGGCGGGTGCTGGGGCCGGGGCTCGCGGCCTGCCTGGTCGGCGGGGCGATCTCCTTGCTGGCCGCCCAGGTGCTGCCGGTCAGCGCCCTGCTGATCGCGATCCTGCTCGGCGCACTGTGGCGCAACCTGTTCCCGGTGCCCGACGCGCTGGCCCCCGGGGTGGCCGTGGCCTCCAAGCGGCTGCTGCGCATTGGCATTGTGCTGCTGGGCCTGCAGCTGTCGCTGTCCACGATCCTCGGCCTGGGCGCCGGGGTGCTGGCCGTGGTGGTGGCCAGCGTGGGCATCACCTTCTTCGCGAGCCTGCTGATTGGCAAGTGGCTGGGTCTGGAGCTGCCGCAGCGGCTGCTGATCGCCGCCGGCTTCTCCATCTGCGGGGCCGCGGCCGTGGCCGCCACCGAGGGCACCGTGAAGGCCAAGCAGGAGCAGGTGGCCACCGCGATCGGCCTGGTGGTGCTCTTTGGCACGCTGATGATCCCGCTGGCACCGGCACTGGGCGCCCTGGTGGGCTTTGACGAGGAAGCCACCGGGATGTTCATAGGCGCCTCCACCCATGAGGTGGCCCAGGTGGTGGCCGCCGGCGGTGCGGTGGGCACCTCGGCGCTGGCCGTGGCGGTGACCGTGAAGCTGGCCCGCGTACTGATGCTGGCCCCGGTGATGGCCGGGGTGGGGCTGTACATGCGCCGCAAGCACTCGGTGACCGCCGACACCAAGCCGCCGGTGGTGCCGCTGTTCGTGGCCGGGTTCATCGTGGCCATGCTGGTGCGCACCGTGGGGATCCTGCCCGAGCCGGTGCTCGATGTCGCCGCGCTGATCCAGACCTTCCTGCTGGCCACCGCCATGTTCGGTCTGGGCCTGGGTGTGCACCTGCGCACCATCTTCAAGACCGGCGGCCGCTCGCTGGTGCTGGCCGCCGCCGCAACCGTGGTGATCATCCTGGTCGCCCTGGCCGGAACCTTCATCTTCCCGCCCGCCGGCTAGGCGTACACGGCGAAACCTGATGACAAGGCCTCCCCGTCACCTGCATACTCCAGGTGATGGGGAGGCCGTGTCGTGCACGGCACCAGTCAGCGAACCGCGCGCTGTTCACGCACAGCGCGCTCGCCGGTGGATCAAAGCGTCGCAGGGATTGCATAAGGTGAAGGTATGCGTTTGCTTCATACCTCGGACTGGCATCTGGGCCGGTCCTTCCACGGTGCTTCCCTGCTTGAGAACCAGCGGGCGGTGCTCGAAGAGCTGGTCCGCCTGGTGGAAGAGCGCCACATTGACGTGGTGCTGATCTCCGGGGACGTCTATGACCGCGCCCTGCCGCAGGTGGATGCGGTGAAACTGTGCAACTCCATTCTCGGGCAGCTGCGGGGCGCCGGGGCGAAGGTCATCATCACCAGCGGCAACCACGACTCGGCCGCCCGGCTGGGCTTTGCCGCCGAACTGATTGACGCTGCCGGGGTGCATATCATTGCCGATACCACCCGGATGAGCGCCCCGGTGATGGTGCAGGGTGAAGACCACCAGATCGCGGTGTACGGCATCCCGTACCTGGAGCCGCGCATGGTGATGGCCGAGCTGGAGGCCGAGAAGCTCTCCCATGAATCGGTCGTCGCCGCCGCGGTCACCCGCATCCAGCAGGACCTGGCGGCCCGCCGGGCCGCGGCCGACACCCCGGTGCTCGCCTTCTCCATGGCGCATCTGTTCGCCGCCGGTGGCGTGGGCAGTGACTCCGAACGGGAACTGAGCGTGGGCAACCTCGACGTGGTGCCGGTGGAGCTCTTCGGTCCCTTCGACTACTCGGCGCTGGGGCACCTGCACGGCCGGCAGCGGCTGAGCGATACCGTGCGCTATTCCGGCTCGCCCCTGGCCTACTCATTCTCCGAGGCGAACCAGCGCAAGGCCGTGTGGATCATTGACACCGACGCCAGTGGCGTAAAGGAAATCGAAGCAGTGGAGCTGCCGGTTCCCAAGAAGCTGGCCGTCCTGAGCGGCAAGCTGCAGGACCTGCTGGAGGACCCGGAGCTGGCCTGGGCTGAGGAAGCCTGGTGCCAGGTGACACTGACCGACACCGACCGCCCGGCCGAGGCGATGACCCGGATCCGCACCCGCTTCCCGGGCACCGTGGTGCTGCTCTTCGCCCCGGAAGCCTCCACCCGCAACACCCGGGAAAGCTACGCCCAGCGCCTGGCCCGGGCGAAGTCCACCGAGGAAGTGTGCACCGACTTCATTGACCATGTGCGCCACCGCCCGGCCGATGAACATGAGCAGGAACTGGTGGCTTCGGTCATCCGCAGTGTGCGTGAAGCAGGAAGTGAAAAATGAGGATCCACCAGCTGGCCATCCAGGCCTTCGGGCCGTTCGCCGGCACCGAGCACATTGACTTTGACGAACTGGGCGCCGCCGGGCTGTTCCTGCTGGACGGGCCGACCGGCGCCGGAAAATCCAGCATCCTGGACGCCATCTGCTACGCCATCTATGGTGCGCTGCCGGGCAACCGGCAGGGCAGCCGGCAGATTCGTTCGGACCACGCCGCCGAAGGCCTCGCCCCGGAAGTGGCCTGCGAACTGTCGGTGGGAGCCCGGCGCTTTGAGGTGACCCGCTCCCCGGCATGGATGCGTCCCTCCAAACGGGCCAAGAGCGGCTTCACCGAGGAGAAGGCCAAGAGCGCGCTGCGTGAATACGTTGACGGGGAATGGCAGGCGCTGTCCACCCGCAACGACGAAGTCGGTCAAACCCTGGGCGCGGTGTTGGGCCTGGACAGGGAACAGTTCACCAAGGTGGTGATGCTGCCGCAGGGCGGATTCGCCGACTTCCTGCGCGCCAAGGACACCGAACGCGAAAAGCTGTTGGCCCGGCTCTTCGACACCAGTGACTACGCCAAGATCGAGGAGGAGTTCGCCGCCCGCCTGCAACAGGAACGCAAGCGCACCGAGACAATTGAAGCCGAACTGGCCGCCCTGGAAAACCAGGTGCGTTCGGACGCAACCGGGGCACTGCAGGCCGCCGGTATCGAGCTGCCCGGCGCCGACGAACCGGACCTGGACTTTGACGGGCTTCAAGAGCACCTGGAAACCCTGCGCCAGCAACGGGCCGAAACGGCAAAAGCCCGCCGCGCCGATCAGGCCACGGCCTCACGGCGCCACCAGCAGCTACAGGAACGGCAACGGATCTTCGGGCGGCTGGCCGAACTGCGGCAGCTGGAAACCGCGCACGCCGCCAACGCTGAAGCCGCGACGGCCGCCGAGGAACGCCTGCACTTGGACGCGAAGGCAACCCAGATCCGCGCCTACCAGCGGCAACAACGCGATGCACAGCAGAACGTATCCGCGGCCCGGCAGCAGCTTGAATCCCGTGCCGCTAACTTCACCGAGCGATTCCCGGAACGCGAGATCCAGTACACGCAGCAGACCCTGCAGTCCTTGGCGACCGAAGCCAATGAACTTGGCGAGCAGCTTGGCAGCATCCGTTCGGCCCTGCCCGCCGAGGAGCAGCGCGAACAGTTGGCCCGTGAGCTGCTTCGACAGCAGGAGCTGACCGGCAAGGAACAGGAAAAGTCCGAACGGGCCGAGGCAATGATTGCCACGTTGGCCAAGGAACGAGAAGAACTGCAGGCCAAGGACCTGGATGAGGTGACCGCAGCCGCCGGCGTGCAGCAGGCCGAGCAGGCCCTGGAAAAGGCGACCGAGCAGGTGGCCGCGGTGAAGCGGCGCGAGGAGCTGCGGGACGCCAAAAACAAAGCACAGGCTTTGTACGACGGGGAAGCCAGCAGGCTCCGGGACCGGCAGTGCAGCCTCCTGGAAGCGCAGCAGACCCTGCTGAATCAAAGTGCCGCGCGCTTGGCTGCGGGCTTGGTCGAGGGCGAGCCATGCCTGGTCTGTGGGGCCACCGAACACCCTGGGCCTGCCGTAGCCGAAGCCGGCGAGGAACTGGTCGATGAGGATGCGGTGGAGCATCTGCGCGAGCAGGTCGAAGCCCAGCGTGAAAAGACCAGGCAGGTGGAAGCAAAGCTGCATGCGGCCACCACCCGCTATGAGGAAGCCGCCGCGGTGGCTGGGCAGACCACTCGTGATGAGGCCCAGCAGCAGGTCGCGCAACACCAGGAAGCGCTGAAAGAGGCCCAGAACGTTCGGGCCAGTGTCGCCAAGCTGGTGGCCCAGCTGGCGAAGGTTCAGCATGAGAGCGAGAAGCAAGCACAGGCCGCCGCGGCCGCGAAACTCGCCCATGGTGTTGCGGTGGAGAAGACCGAGGCGCTGGGCCGGGAACTCAATCAGCTTGATGCCCGGCTGTCCGAGCTGCGCGGCGGTTACGGCTCATTGGGGGAGAAGCTGGCAGAACTGAGCGCCGACCACTCGGTGTTCAGTGCGCTGCACCAGGCGCTCTCCAAGTCCCTGGACGCCACCGCGCATCTGGAGGATTGCTCCCGGCGCTGGGAAGAAGAACGGACCGCGGTCGGTTTCACCGATGACGCGGCCCAGGCCCAGGCGCTGCTGGAACCCGGTGTCCGCCAAGAACTGGAGCAGCTGCGCGCCACCCACCAAAAACGTGCTGCGGCCACCGAGACCCTGTCCGCTTCGGAGGATGTCATTCAAGCCCGGCAACTGGAAGCCGAGGGGGAAACGGCGCCTGATACCGGTCAGCTGGAACGGGACGCTGCAGCGCTGCAGGAAGCCGAGGAAACCTACGAGCAGGCCCGCCAGACCGAAGTCGTTGCCGCTGCTTCCCTGCAACGCCTGCAGGAAGGACGGGACAGGCTCGCCCGACGCATCAGCGATACCGGCCCGGTCATTGAGTCCTACCGGCGGCTCAAGGCGCTGGCTGAGGTGGTCCGCGGCGGCGGGGAGAACCGGCTGAAGATGACGCTGGGCACCTATGTGCTGGCCGCCCGGCTTGAAGAAGTCACCGCCGCCGCCACCGAACGGTTGCAGGTGATGAGTTCGCAGCGCTATTCACTGGAACATGACGACACGGCCCGGGGCAACGCCAAGTCGGGACTCGGCATCCGGGTGCATGACTCGTGGACCGGGAAGTACCGCGAAACCCAGACCCTCTCCGGGGGAGAGACCTTCATGGCCTCCCTGTCCCTGGCCCTCGGGCTGGCGGATGTCATCTCCCACCATTCCGGGGCCGTGGACATGCAGACGCTCTTCGTCGATGAGGGCTTTGGTTCCCTGGACACCGAGACCCTGGAACAGGTCATGGAGGCATTGGAGTCACTGCGGTCCGGCGGACGCGTCATCGGTGTGGTCTCCCACGTCAGCGAGATGAAACAGCGCATCACCAACCGGTTGACCGTTACCAAGGCCAGGGAGGGATCCACCATCAGCACCAATGCGGAGCGGAGCTTGCTCACATTGAGCTAGACACCGGGGAAACTGCCACGTATCTTGAAAAGAGCGCCCAATGGCGTGTTTGGGTTTTCTGTGCGTTGAGGGGCGAGGGACAACGCACGCTTTAGTTATTGGAGAAAAGTTGACCCAAAAGTCTTTGTCCCAGGCCTCGGCCGCGGACAATTCGAGTTCTTCTGGATACTCTTCTTTGGTCCCGCTCGTGGGACGCAGCTACCTACCGTTGGCGTTCTTTGCACGCCTTCCGCTGGCCATGCTGACCATCGGGTCGATGACCCTGTTCACCGCAACCACCGGCTCCTATGCCCTGGGTGGGCTTTCGGCCGCCATGGTGGGGCTCGGCTCCGCCGTGGGCGGGCCAACGATCGGCTACGTGGCCGACCGGATTGGGCAGCGCAAGGTCCTGCTGACCGCGGCCCTGCTGCATACCCTGATGCTGGCGGTTCTGACCTGGTATGGCAGCCGCGGTGACGCTGTCACGGTGGGATTGCTGGTGGCCGTTAGCCTGCTCACCGGGGCCACCGGCCCCCAAGTGGGTCCCATGTCCCGTGTCCGCTGGATCTCCATGACCCGGGCGCGCGGACTGCGACCCAAGGTGCTCGGCGCCGCGCTGGGCCTTGAATCAATGCTTGACGAGCTGGGCTTCGTGCTGGGGCCGGTGGCCGTGGGCTTCCTGGCCTCGGCGCTGAACCCGGCGTTGCCGCTGATCATTGCCGCGGTGCTCACCATCATCCTGGTCCCGATCTTTGGCCTGCATTCCACCGAGCGTTCGGTGATTCCCAGCCCGAAGGATTCGCGGCACGCCAAGGCCACCAAGGTTCAGGTGGCCGCCATCAGCGCCATGGTGCTGGGCATGATCGGCCTGGGCACCGTGTTCGGTTCCTCCGCCGCCGGCACCCTGGCCTTCGCCGGCGCCATGGGGGACTCCAACCGCGGCGGCATGCTCTATGGTGCCGTGGGCCTGTCCAGTGCCATCGCCGCGATCTCCGTGGCCATGTGGCCCGCCGCGTTCCGACATACCTCCCGCTGGATCGCCTCCGCCTCCTTCCTGGCGTTGACCAGCCTGCTGCTGCAGCTGCCCCAGTCCACCGGATTCATGCTCGCCATGCTGTTCCTGGTCGGCTTCGGCGTGGGACCGATCATCGTGGTGGTGATGACCCTGGGCGGCGAGGTGGCACCGGCCGGACGGCTGTCCACGGTGATGACCATGCTCTCGGCCGGCATCGTCGTTGGAACCGCCATCGGCAACGGTCTGGCCGGCCTGCTTGCCGAATCCATGGGTTACTCCGGGGCCTTCTGGGTGTGCACCGGTGCCGCCGTTGTGATCGCCCTGGCCGCCATGTTCATGAAGATGCTGGTGGCCCGCTCCGAACAGCTGGCCAACGTTCGCTAGCACCGGCCCTGGATGGGAAGCAACAGCGGCCCAGGACGTATCGTGTCCTGGGCCGCTGTTGCCGTTGAAACCCGGTTTGCGGGCTGGAAGCGGTGTTCGTGCTTAGTTGATCGCCACGCCGAACAGCAGACCGATGATGTAGGTCGCCGCCATGGTGGCGCTGCCCATCACGACGTTGCGCAGGATGGCCCGCAAGCGCGGGGCGCCGCCCAAGGCGGCGCTGATCCAGCCGGTCAGCAGCAGACCGATCACTACGGCCACCGCAGCGACGATGATCCGCGCCGATTCCGGCGGCAGCAGGATCATGATCAGTGGAATCAGGGAACCGATGGTGAAGGCGATAAAGGAGGAGAACGCGGCAGCCCAGGGGCTGGTGTACTCCTCAGGATCAATGCCCAATTCCACTTCGGCATGGGCGGCGAGCGCGTCATGGGCGGTCAGCTCCGCTGCCACCTGATGTGCCAGCTTCGGACTCAGGCCCCGGGCCTCGTACATTCCGGCCAGTTCCTGAAGTTCTTCCTCCGGCATCTCGGCCAGCTCACGCTTCTCCTTGGCAATCAGCGCCTGCTCAGTGTCGCGCTGGGTGCTGACCGAGACATACTCGCCGCCGGCCATGGAGAACGCGCCGGCGACCAGGGCCGCGATGCCTGCCGTGGCAATCGCTCCCAGATTTCCCGGGGTGGCGGCTGCGACGCCGACGACCACGCCGGCGGTGGAAACGATCCCGTCATTGGCTCCAAGAACCCCGGCCCGCAGCCAGTTCAGCTTCTGGCCGATGCGGTTGTCGTGTGGTTCGTTGGGGTGGGTGTGCGGCATTGACCCATCCGGGGTGTGGCTCTCGGACGTGGACACGATGACCTCCAGATTCTGGTCCGGCCGCGCGGTGCAGCCAGTACCGTGATTCAACCGGCCGCCATCCGGCGGCCAGCCGATGCTCCTTGTTGTCACTCAACGATAATGCCTGAAGACCTCATTGTCCGTTGATGAGTGGGTTTTGTAGGTGGACCTGCTTTCGGTGTTCCGGGTCTTCCTAGGAAAGGTCCTCGCTGATGACCAGCGCTGATTCCTTTAACGCCCGAACGATCTTCTCGTGTTCCTGCACGGTGCTGGTTGCGAAAACGACGGCCAGCGCGGCTGGCAGCGTGTTGGAGGTGTGCAGGGGCACGGCCAGGGACGTCACGCCGCGGATGACCTCATCCACGCTGCTGGCATACCCATTGATCTTCGCGTCACGCACCTGCTCGCGGTAGTCCACCCCGGTGTTCATGGCATCCCATTGGTTGCGGGTGTAGTTGGATTGAATCGCGATGGGCGGGGCGCCCACGTCCATGCCGTGCCGGGTTCCGGGACGGTGCACAATGGCACGATGGGAGTGGGCCGGCTCCACCGACACCAAGGTGGTGCACAGGTCATGCTCCCACACCGCGACGAACGCGGTCATGGACAAAGTGTTGGCCAGCTTTGTCAGTTCCGGCAGCGCCGTGTTCTGCAGATCCCGCTGCACCGAGCGGGCCAGCGTGGCCAGGCCCGAGGCGGGTCGGATCCGCCCGGCCTCGTCCCGGGCCAGCAGACGGTGATCCTCCAGGGTGCGCAGAATCCGGTAGGCGATGGAGCGGTGGACTTCCATCTTCTCGGCGATCTCGGCGATGCTCAGGTTCGTGGGGGAGTCCGCCACGATTTCGAGCATCCGTACACCGCGGGAGAGAGTCTGGGAAGCTGACATGATCCTTGTCCTGTCGAGGGGCGGTGGCCCGCCCAAAAGAATGGGTGCAGGGCCTGGCGCCCAAAGGCGTGGCCCTACCTGCATCCTAGTCATTCTGTAATCGAACAGCCAGTTCGATTTTTGAACTACTGACAGCTTTCGTTCACATATTTTCAGTCGGGTTCACGTTCCCGCCCTGGTCGCCGGGAGTGGCAATAGAGGCCTCTGCCCGCCCCTATGGAAACGAACGGTGTTTTGCTAGCCTACAAGCCACGATCGCGGGCATCACCGCCGGCGGGTCGACATCGGTCGGTCAGGAAGAACAGGGGAGTGGGATCATGACGGCGACGCCGACTGGAAGCAAAACCGAGGATGGGGCACTGCGCCTGCTGCGGGTCTTCCCCATCGACCAACAGGAGCTCTGGAACTTACTGACCGAACCAGCCCAAACCGACCGGTGGATCGGACCGTGGTCCGGGGATCCGGCCAGCGGGAGCGTAGAGCTGACGCTGAATGCCGAAGAGGGGAGGCCGGCGATGGAAATGCGCATCATTGACTGTGATGCCTCCTCCCAGCGTCTCGTGGTTGAATCCTCCCCGCAGGACGGGGAGGTTTGGAGGCTGCAGCTGCAGGTGCTCAGCGACCCGGAGGGAAGCCTGCTGGAATTCGTGATGCCGAACCTCGAGCCCACCCAGGCCGGCTCCATTGGCCCAGGGTGGGAGTTCTATCTGGACCGTCTGCTGGCCGCGGCCGCAGGCCAGGATCCACAGGCGATTCGCTTTGATCCCGATTACTACCCGGCGCTCCGCGATTATTACGAACTGCTGTTCAAGCCCTGATCCGTGCGGCAAGACCACTCGTCAAGAGTCCGTTCTCGGAGTGTAGAAAAATCTTGTTGTGAGCAGCCTCACCTGTAGCCTATGATTGTGATCTGAGTTACCGTCTGAACGGTCGGTAATCAGATATTCGGAATCTCGCAAACTCAAGGGCACTCATGACTACCTCGCTTGTTACCCGCAGACAGGAAGAACGGCGCGTTCTGGCCGGCACCCTGGTGGGCACCACCATCGAGTGGTACGACTTCTTCATCTTCGCGCAGCTGACCGCGACCCTGCTCACCCCGTTGTTCCTCGCCCCGCTGGGTGAGTCGAACCCGGGCATCGCGCAGATCCTCTCCTTCGCGATGATCGGCATTTCCTTCTTCTTCCGTCCGCTGGGCGCCGTGATCGCCGGACACCTCGGTGACCGGTTCGGACGCAAGCGGATCCTGGTGATGACCCTGATCCTGATGGGCATTGCCACCTCCCTGATCGGCCTGCTGCCCACCTACGCGCAGATCGGTGTTGCCGCACCGATCCTGCTGGTGCTGCTGCGCGTGCTGCAGGGCTTCTCCGCCGGCGGCGAATGGGGCGGCGCGGCGTTGATGAGTGTGGAGCACGCACCGAAGGGCCGCCGCGGCTACTTCGGCGCCTTCCCGCAGATCGGTGTTCCGATCGGCATGATCCTGGCCACCGGCATCCTGTACGTGCTGCGCGTGTCGATGACCCCCGAACAGTTCATGGCCTGGGGCTGGCGTATTCCGTTCCTGCTCTCGGTGGTGCTGATCCTGGTCGGTCACCTGATCCGCCGCGCACTGGAGGAATCCCCGGTCTTCAAGGAGATGGCCGAGCGCAAGAGCGAGGAGCACACCCCGCTGAAGGACTTGATGAAGACCAACTCCAAGCAGGTCATCCAGGCCGCGTTGATCTTCATCTCGAACAACGCCGCCGGCTACCTGGTCATCGCGTTCTTCATCGCCTACACCACCAAGGTGCTGGGCCTGGAGATGGCCCCGGTGTTGCTGGCCACCACCATCGGCTCCTTCGGCTGGTTGATCTTCACCCTGGTCGGCGGCTGGCTCTCGGATAAGATCGGGCGCCGCAACACCTTCGTCATCGGCTACGGCATCGTCTTCGTGTGGATGATCCCGATGTTCATGCTGATCGACACCGGCTCGATCGTGCTGTACACCGTGGCGATCTTCGTGCTGACCATCGGCCTGGGCCTGTCCTACGGACCGCAGTCGGCCATGTACGCCGAAATGTTCCCGGCGCACATCCGCTACTCAGGCATCTCGATCGGCTACGCCATCGGCGCGATCCTCGGCGGCGCCTTCGCCGCCACCGTGGCCCAGGTGCTGCTGGAGACCACCGGCTGGTCCGGCTCGATCGCCATCTACATCATGGTGCTGACCGTCATCTCCACCGCGGCAGTGCTGTGGGTGGGCGAGACCCGCCACCGCTCGCTGGGTGTGGAGGGCTTCCACGCGGACGGCACCGCCAAGATCCCGAGCGTGCACTAGGCAAGGACAACCGGCGGCGCGCTGGCGCCGCCACCGG
>NZ_JAVGCZ010000015.1:0-54973 GCF_052928425.1 Glutamicibacter sp. BSL13 | reverse complement strand
GCTTGCCCGGCTGGCCGAACGCCGGGGAGACCAGCACCCGGTCATGGGTGATGTCCTCGATCCGCCAGCTGGTGGCCCCCAGCGCGAACACGTCGCCCACCCGGGACTCGTAGACCATCTCCTCATCCAGTTCACCCACCCGCTTTGGGGCCTTGGAGTCCTCGGCCCCGGCCAGGAACACCCCGAACAGCCCGCGGTCCGGGATGGTGCCCCCGGAGATGACCGCCAGGCGCTGGGCCCCGGGACGGGCGGAGAGGGTCCCGGCATCCCGGTCCCAGATGATCCGGGGCTTGAGGGTGGCGAACTCATCGGAGGGGTACTTGCCCGAGAGCATGTCCAGGGTGGCCAGGTAGGCGCTGCGCGGCAGCTGCGCGTAGGGGGCGGAGCGGCGCACCGTGTCAAACCAGGATTCCACGCCCAAGTCCGCCAGGGCGACCGCGGCCAGGGTCTGCTGGGCCAGCACGTCCAGCGGGTTGGCCAGCACCGTCATCTTCTCGATCTGCCCGGTGCGCATCCGGGTGACCACCAGCGCGGTGGACAGCAGGTCCGCCCGGTGCTTGGGGTAGAACACGCCGCGGGAGACGGAGCCGACCTGGTGCCCGGCACGGCCCACCCGCTGCAGCCCGGAGGAAACCGAGTTCGGCGACTCCACCTGGATCACCAGGTCCACCAGCCCCATGTCGATGCCCAGCTCCAGGGAGCTGGTGGCCACCACGGCGCGCAGCCGCCCCAGCTTCAGGTCCTCCTCGATCACCGCGCGGGTGTCCTTGGACACCGAACCGTGGTGGGCGCGGGCCAGGATGGGGGCGGCCGGGTCGCTGCCGGCACTGGAACCGGCCTGGGCCATCAGCACCGCCGGGGTGCCGGCCGGCTGCGCCGGATCCGGGGTGAAGCCCTCGCGTTCGGCGTAGAGCTCGTTGAGCCGGCCGGTCAGCCGCTCGGCCAGGCGGCGCGAGTTGGCGAAAATGATCGTGGACTGGTTGGCCAGCACCAAATCCACCAGCTGGTTCTCCACGTGCGGCCAGATGCTGGCCCCGGCGGTGGGGGAGGAGCCGGGCCCCAGGTCGTGGGCGGCGGCCGCGGCCGGCAGGTCGGTCATGTCCTGCACCGGCACCCGCACCGACAGCTCCCACTGCTTGGCCGCCGGCGGGCGCACAATGTTCACCGGCCGGGTGCCGCCCAGGAAGCGGGCCACCTCCTCGGGTGGTTCCACGGTCGCCGACAGCCCGATGCGCTGGGCCGGGGTGCCCAGCAGCGCATCCAGCCGCTCCAGGGACAGGGCCAGGTGGGTGCCGCGCTTGGTCGCGGCCAGGGCGTGGACCTCGTCAATGATCACCGTCTGCACGGTGGCCAGCGTGCTGCGGGCCTGGCTGGTGAGCATCAGGTACAGCGATTCGGGGGTGGTGATCAGGATGTCCGGCGGGTTCTTCACCAGCTGGCGGCGTTCGGCGGCCGGGGTGTCCCCGGAACGGATGCCCACGCTCACCGCCGGCTGGCTGATGCCCAAATCATGCGCGGTGGCCCTGATCCCGGCCAACGGGGAACGCAGGTTGCGTTCCACATCCACGCCCAGGGCCTTCAGCGGGGAAATGTAGAGCACGCGGGTGCCGCCGCCGCTGGGCGGCTGCGGCAGCCCAGGCAGCGCCGGGGCACTGGCGGCGGTGTTCAGCAGCGAGTCCAGGGCCCACAGGAACGCGGCCAGCGTCTTGCCCGAGCCGGTCGGGGCGATCACCAGCGTGTGGTTGCCCCGGGAGATCGAGTCCCAGGCGCCGTTTTGGGCCGCGGTGGGTTCCCGGAAGACATCGGTGAACCATTTGCGGGTCGGGGCGCCAAAACGCGAAAGGATTTCGCTCATGGTTCGATCTTAGGACCTGGGACCGACGGGTTTGGCGGGAACCGGAGCTGGCGCCCGGTCACCGGGTGGTCCCGGTGATTTCGCGCAGCGCCGCCAGGTGCCCCACATAGGCGGCGCGTCCGGCGGCGCTGAGGCTCAGGCGCGTGTGGCTGCGCCCGGCGCGGCTGAAACGCTCGGCCCGGAGGTAGCCGGCGGCGTCCAGCTGCCGCAGGTGCTTGCTCAATACCGAATCGGTGATGCCCAGCAGGTCGCGCAGCTGGGCGAATTCGGCCCACTGGACCGGGGCCAGGCTCGCGCAGATGCGCAGCCGTATCGGGGCGTGGATCAGCGCATCGAATCCTTGTGGTTCAGTGGGCGTGCTCATGGGCGTCCTTCTGCCGGGCCAGCGCCAGCGCCCGGCGCATGCGCTGCTGGCAGAACCAGAACAAGGCGAAGACGCTGAGCCACTTCGCCGTGATCGCGATGGGGCCCAGGGCTTCCCAGAACTGCAGCACTGCCAGCGCCAGCAGGCCGAACAGGAAAGAGCCGGCGTAGGCGCCGTCATTCTCCACCAGCCGGCGGGGCCGCGGGCGGCGGCGGTAGTGGAGCAGGCACCACAGGGCCAGGGGCAGCAGCAGGCTGGCCAGCACGATCAGCAGCCCCGGCGGGGCGACATGCCGCAGGCTGAGCAGGGTTGCCACCCAGGCCCCCAGCAGCGCCAGCAGGCCCCGGGGGGCAGCGCTGGTGCGCACCATGTTCGCCGCGGCGTCATCGGCCAGTGCCAACAGCTCGGCCGCGGACTGCGCCGGTGCTCGGCCGGAGCCCGTGGATCCATGCATGAGCCATTCTCTTTCCGTTGCGGAAAGTCTTGTCTTTCCGGTATGGAAAGTCAACCGGGTGCCATCGCCAGGGGCACTGGTGGGGGGCGGAAGTCTAGAGGTGGTGGTACTTGCCACCGGCCAGGATGTCCTGGGCCCGGTAGAGCTGTTCGGTGAGGATCAGCCGGACCAGCTGGTGGGGAAAGACCAGCTTGGACAGCGACCAGGTGAAATCCGCGCGGTCGTGGACCGTGGAGTCCACCCCGTAGGCCCCGCCGATGACCACCACCACATTGCGGCCGGCGTCGATCGGGGCGCGCAGCGTGTTGGCCAGGGCCGGCGAATCGACGTTGCGCCCACGCTCATCAAGCAGCACCACGAAGTCGCCGGGCGCCACCTTGGCCAGGATGCGCGTCGATTCCTCGGCGCGCGCCGCCTCGTTGTCGCGGGCGGAATGGCTCAGCAGCTGCCAGGACAGGTTGAAGGGCTTCTTCAGCCGCTTCTCATAGCGCCCGATGCCCTCGGTGACCCAGGACTCATGCTTTTTCCCAACTGCCAGCACCTTGATTGTCATGACGCCATTCTCCCGCATCCCCGGCGGTGACCCGGTGACTTCTGCCGCGGGGCACGCACCGGGGCGGGGGCGAAGACTACGATGGAAGCCATGCGATCCTCGTGGTATTTCCGGCCCGGCCAGCGCACCGACGCCGCCCGGGCGCTGTGGGTGGTGCTGGGCCTGATCGTCGCCATGTTCTACTTCACCCGCCGTGTGGTGGTTTCCCTTGGCGCGGGTGGCTGGGTGCAGGATTTTGACGCCCCGGTGCAGCAGTGGGTGCTGGAGCACCAGGACCCGGTGCTGGCGGCCTTGGCCCATGGGTTGTATTGGTGGGGGTCCACCCCGGGGATGACCGCCACCATGGTGTTGGTGACCGCGCTGTTGTGCTGGTTTACGCGCAGCTTCTGGCCGCTGGCCACCGTGGGCTTCACCGCGCTGGTTTCCGTCCTGCTCACCACGATCCTCAAGGGACGGCACGAAGTGATCAGGCCCGACGGGATCCCCGGGGGCCCGGAACCCCCCGGTTCCTTTTCCTTTCCCAGCGGCCACACGCTGAACGCCGCCGCGCTGATCGGCATCGCCGCCTACCTGGCCATCGTCTACGGGCTGCGCCGCTACGCCTACCTGATTGCCTCGCTGGCCGCGCTCTTCGTGCTGGCGATGGGCTTCTCCCGGATCTACCTGGGCCACCACTGGCTCTCCGATGTCGTGGTCGGCTTCGTGATCGGGGCTGGCTGGGCTGCGGTGGTGGCCATCCTGCACTACTACTTTGTTCCCTCGAAGCGCATTCGCCGATAATTCCTGTGTGCCAACGATCATTTCGAGTTGTGAGAAATGTATCAAAGAACCGACGGCTTGTTGAGACTCGCGGCACATTAAAGCGACGAGCGAGATCGTCGGATTTTCCGCCGCGGATGTTGCCGCGGCCACGCGATGGGGCCTGCTCCGTCACATAAAAACATTGGATTCGCGCCGATCAGGGACCCATGGGCCGCGCCGCGGCCCGCGCGTGCGGTGTCCTTTGCGGACACGGTTAAGCCAGCTCACTCTTTTCCAGCTCCCGGGAATTTTCCCTGCGGCATTCTCATGCGGTGAGAATTTCGACTTGCTCCACCGCCGCGGTGGAAAGAACAATGGGTGACTGCGCCTGATTCCACCTGCCTTGAATCGGGTGGTGAACAGATCGTGGCCCGCAGCCCCGGGCCCCCGGCAAAGGTGTTATGTACGTAAGAAAAGTGTCCGATTCGCAGACCGCTCGGGTCCTGTGGATCCTCGCGGCGTTGGCCAAGGTTCCCCAGGCGACCGTTAAGGAGCTGTCCGAGGCGTCCCAGATTCCGGTCAGCTCGGTCTACCGGCTGCTGGATGACCTGGTGACCTCCGGCTTCGTGCACAAGACCTCCTCGCGGCACTACGGGGCCGGCCCGGTGGCCGTGCAGCTGGCCGAACGCTACCGCGACACCACCATGATGACCGGGACAATCACCCCCTACCTGCGCCAGCTCAGCCAGGACACCGGGGAGCTGGCCGCGTTCATGGTCGCCCACGGCGCCGAGGCGGTCTGCGTGGAATCGGTGGAGGCGGCCCGGGCGCTGCGCTGCAGCTACACGGTGGGCGCCTCCCAGCCGCTGACCTTCGGGGCCAGCGCCACCGCACTGCTGGCCCAGCTTCCGCCCGCATCCCGGGCGGAGATCTTTGACTTCCATGCCCTGGCCGAGACCGACCGCGAGCGCATCGACGCCGCCTGCGCGGCCGCCCAGGCCGCCGGCTACGCCCAAAGCGCCGGGGAACTGGACGAAGGCATCTGGGGAGTCAGCGCCCCGGTGCTTGACGGCGCCGGGGAACTGCAGGGTGTGGTCACCCTGATGGCTCCCATCCAGCGCAGCCAGCAGCGCCGCGCCCACCTGATCGAGCAAACCCGCCGCACTGCGATGAACCTGAGTGGAGGAATTAAATGACTTGGAAACAGCCCCAGGGCTGGTCCGGACGCGATGACGGGCCCGGACCCC
Organism: Glutamicibacter sp. BSL13; assembly: GCF_052928425.1. Lineage (NCBI taxonomy): Bacteria > Bacillati > Actinomycetota > Actinomycetes > Micrococcales > Micrococcaceae > Glutamicibacter > Glutamicibacter sp. BSL13. The sequence continues at coordinate 49,759 of NZ_JAVGCZ010000015.1, read as the reverse complement.
AGAACGCCCGATGGCACAACACCATCACCCCGTGGCAACCCGGCGCCGACGCGGGCACCGCATTGCTCGGCTTTGCCAGCGACGAGGGCGTGCGGCGCAACAAGGGCCGCACCGGGGCCCGCACGGGTGCCGCCTCGCTGCGCACCGCCCTGTCCTCGCTGGCCCTGCACGAACCGCTAAGGCTCTACGACGCCGGAGACATTGAAGTCCAGGGCCAGGAGCTGGAGGCCGGGCAGGAGGCCTTCGCCGCCGCGTTGGCCACCCTGCTCAGCGAGGGACACTTCACCGTGGGCCTGGGCGGTGGACATGAAATCACGTTCGCCAGCTACCGCGGGCTGGCCCGGGCCCTGGGCGATGAGGCGCCGTGGAGCCTGGGCATCGTGAACATCGACGCCCACTTTGACCTGCGCGAAGAGCCGCTGGCCAGCTCCGGCACCGGGTTCGCCCAGATCGCCCGGGCACAGCAGGACGCCGGCCGGGACTTCCGCTACGCCGCGGTGGGCATCAGCGAGGCCTCCAATACCCGCAAGCTCTTCGACTACGCCCGCAGCCTGGGCGTTGAGGTGCTGCTGGACACCGAATGCCATCTGGGGAACCTGGATGGGGTGCGCGGCTTTGTCACCGACTTCGCCGACTCGGTGGACCACCTGTACCTGACCATCGACCTGGACGCGCTGCCGGCCAGCATCGCCCCGGGAGTCAGCGCCCCGGCCGGATTCGGCATCGGGCTGGAGGTGGTGCGCGAGGTGGTGCTCGCCGCGGCCGGCAGCAACAAGCTCATGCACGCGGACATTGCGGAGCTGAACCCGCTCTTTGACATTGACCAGCGCACCGCCCGCACGGGCGCCCGGCTGCTCAACGACCTGATCCTGAACCGAGGGTAGACATCTATGGAATTGCAATTATCACTGGTCCAGACCTCGGCGCTGGCCATGGTCCTGCTGGCCTTCGGCGAGTTCGCCCGGCGCCGGGTGGGATTCTTGGAGAAGTTCTGCATTCCCGCCCCGGTGGTGGGCGGCTTCCTCTTCGCACTGCTGGTGCTGGTGCTGCGCCAGACCGGCGCTGCCGAAATCAGCCTGGACACCTCGCTGCAGACCCCGGCCATGATCGCGTTCTTCTCCACCATCGGCCTGGCCGGTTCGCTGGCCACCATTAAAAGGGGCGGCAAGCTGCTGCTGGTGTACCTGGTGGCCTGTTGGTCCCTGGCGATCGCGCAGAACCTGATCGGCATGGGCATGGCCAAGGTGCTGGGGGTCGATCCGATGCTGGGCATCATGGCCGGCGCGGTCAGCCTGGAAGGCGGGCACGGCGGCGCGGCCGCGTTCGGCCCGACCGCCGAGGAAATGGGCGTGCAGGGCGCAACCACCGTGGCGATCGCCTCGGCGACCTTCGGCCTGGTGGCCGGCAGCCTGCTGGGCGGCATGCTGGCCAGCTTCCTGATGCACTGGCACAAGCTCAAGGCCCCGCAGAAGGCCGGGGTGCGTGAGGCAAAGCAGCCGGTGGGCGCGGGCATGCGCAAGCTGGCCGGTGGCGGCGGCTCGGCCGGCGGCCCGGCGGTGGGTGAGGACCTGGACGAGGCGATCAAGCAGCCCGGGGATGAAATCAGCAACTACTCCTCGCTGTTGTCCACGGCCACGGTCATCGGCATCATCATGGTGGTCGGCATGCTGCTGGGCGACTGGATCGCCGAGATCACCGGCTTCTCCCTGCCGGCCTACGTCGGTGCGATGATCATCGCGGTGATCTTCCGCAACCTGAACGACAAGCTGAAGCTGATCAAGATCAACGACGACTCGGTCAACCTGATCTCCCAGATGACCCTCGGCTTCTTCCTGACCCTGGCGATGATGAGCCTGAAGATCTGGGAGCTGGCGAACCTGGCCGGCCCGCTGTCGGTCATCCTGCTGGTGCAGCTGGTGTTCATCGTCCTGTTCTCCGCGTTCGTGGTGTTCCGGATGATGGGCAAGGACTACGACGCGGCGACCATGGTCGCCGGCTTCCTGGGCCACGGCCTGGGCGCCACCCCGAACGCGCTGGCGAACATGGACGCGTTCAACGCCAAGTTCGGGATCCGCTCCGAGAAGGCCTTCCTGATTGTGCCGCTGGCCGGTGCGGTGCTGATCGACCTGGTGGCGCTGCCCTGGATTGTGTGGTGCATGAACCTGGTCGCCTAGCCGCCCCACGGTCTTCACCCCGCGGTGCCCCACCCCTGCTGTTGCCGGGGGTGGGGCACCGTTGGTTTCCCCGGTCCGCTGGCCGTCGCGCTAGGCTGGGGCGAAACCCCGGGGAGGAACAATGGGCGCCGAGATGGACATGCAGGCCGCGCTGCTGGCCGGACGCCGCGGACGGCGGCTGCTGTACGAGCTGGTTGCGGCCAGCCAGCTGGAGCAGGACACCGAGGGTGGCGGGCCGGCACCGGTGCTCGGTGCGTTCCACGACGCCGCCTACCTGGTGGCCAAGGAGCGCGGGGATGCGGTGGCCCGGTTCGTGGCTGTCCCCGAAGGCGCGCCGGTGACCACCGCGGACCTGGAACCGGTGATGCCCACCGACGCCGAACTGGCGGCGCTGCTTGACCAGGTGGCGCTGCCGGAGCCGAGCCTGCCCACGGTGCGCCGGGCCCTGGCCGCCTCGGTGGACGCCGCAATGTACTGGCAGCCACCCGATGGCGAGGATACGCTGCTGGGCCGGGCGGACATCATCCCGCCCCTGCGCCGGCTGGCGGGTGCGCTCGGCCCCTCACGCCCGGTCACCGGGTGGAGGGATGCGTGCGCCCGGGCGGATCAATGGAGCATCAACTGGGATGATGTGCAGGGCCTTGGCGGGCCCGGGCCGGAGGAACCGGTGCCATCGGCGGCCGAATGCCTGGCCCGCTGGAAAAAACAGGTTGTGCGGGAGAACGGGCGGCGGCGCCGGGAGCTGCGCCGGCCGCTGCGCAAGCTGGGCAGCGGGTCGTGGTGGTCCACCCCGCCCTTTGGCACGGTCCGCTCCACCGGACGTTTTGCCGACGGCACCCCGGTGGGGCTGTGGTGCGCCGAAGACGGGATGGGTTGGCGCGGGGCGCAGCTGCGCCGGCTGAGCGTGCCGGCCGATGCCCCCGTCTATGAGATCACCGGGCCCAACAGCTGGGCCCGGCTGTGCCGCCAGTACCCGCTGGAGGTCACCGCGCTGCGCCGCCGTGACTGGTTTGATACCACCGGGCGCGACGGGCGCTGGGTGATCCCGGACTTCTCGGCGGTGGCCCGGGACTACGCGGGCGTGCACCTGAGCATTGCCGGGTACCTGGCCACCGCCGGGGAAGTGGTCCCGGTGGATGAGCACACCGCCTCGCTCATCGCCGGCTGGGACCCCGATGCCACCTACTGGCTGCGGGACGAAACGGCGCTGGTCGGGCAGGCGCAGCGCTGGGTGCTGGACGATGCCGGTCCGGGCCCGGATGACTGGGTCCGGGTCCGGTCCTCGGGCTGAGGACCGCTGGGCTACTGCTGGTATTCGGCCAGGACCTTCTTGCCGATCTTGAAGGCCACGTTCGCCGCCGGGACCGAGCAGTAGATGGCGCTTTGCAGGAACACTTCCTTGATCTGCTCGGGCGTCATCCCGTTGCGCAGGGCCGCGTGCACGTGCATCTCCAGCTCCTCCCAGTAGCCGCCGGCGATCATGGCGGTCAGGGTGATGGCGCTGCGGGTGGTGCGCGGCAGGCCCTCGCGGGTCCAGATCGTGCCCCAGGCGTAGCGGGTGATCATTTCCTGGAATTCATCGGTGAACTCGTTCGAGGTGCTGCTGGCCCGGTCCACGTGCTCGTGGCCGAGCACCTCACGGCGGACCGCCATCCCGGCATCATAGGTGTCCCCGGGCAGGCGCTGTGAATCTGTCATGGTCAAACCTTTGCTAGTTGGCGGTGAAGAAGGCGCTCAGCTGGCGCGCGGTGGCCTGCGGGTCCTCGGCCGGGGCCAGGTGGGCGACGCTCTCAATGATGGCGCAGCGGCCCCGCGGGGCGTGCTCGGCAATGAACTGGGCATCGGAGGGCGGACAGACCTGGTCATGGGCGCCGTTCAGGGCCAGCAGCGGGTCGGTGAGCCCGGCCAGCTCTTCGCGCAGGTCGAACCCGGCCAGCGCCCGGCAGACGTGGGCGTAGGAGAAGCGGTCGGCGTCCTGCAGGTTGTGCAGCAGGTTGGTGGAGGTGACCGGGTCCTTCTCGATGAACCCCGGGGCAAACCAGCGCTGGGCGGAGCCGACCACCATGGTCGGGGTTCCGGCGGCGGCGACCAGGTCGGCCCGTTCGTTCCAGGCCTGCTCCGTCCCGATCTTCGCCGCCGAGCACACCACCGAGAGCGCCTGGAACGCGCCGGGATGGTCGTGGGCCAGCTGCAGGGCGATGGCCCCGCCCACGGACACCCCGGCATAGTAGGGCACGGCCCCCTGGTCGATGACCCCATCCACGCGCAGCGCCTGGATCATGTCCATGACCGCCTGGGCCAGTTCGGTCATGGTGAACGGCTGCGTGGCCGGCTGGCTCGCACCGTGGCCGGGAAGGTCCCAGCCGATGAGCTGGAAGCCGTCCCTCAGGTGGGGGACGGCCGGGCCCCACAGGTGCAGTGCGCCGGTACCCAGCGACGGGCCCAGGATCAGCGTCGGCAGCGAGGCGTCGAGGCGGAGCAGCGAGGGGGTTAGTTGTGGGACAGCCATGATTCCTTCCACAGGGCGTAATCGGCAAGAACGGTGTCGGTGAAGCGTGCGGCGCTGCCCAGGTAGCCGGCCGGGTCCAGCAGCTCATCAAGCTGCGCGTCGGACAGGTCCGTGTGGGAGACCTCCAGGCGCAGCAGCTCGCGCAGGCTCACCTGGTCGGTGAGCGAACGGCGCACCAGATCCTGGACGGCGGGCTTGCCGCCCGCAATGACCGGGGCCAGCACGGTGGCCAGGCGTTCGGAGAGCACCGCGTCCCCGCCCAGGGCCAGGTTGCGGGCCAGCGCCGATTCGTTGACGCGCAGCCCGTTGGCCAGCACGTCGGCGTGCTCGGCGCTGCCCACCGCCAGGCGCAGCAGTTCGCGCAGTGCCGGCCATTCGGCGTGCCAGGCGCCATCCGGGCGTTCGTCGGCCGCGGTGCCGGCGGCGGTGAACAGCGTTCCCACCAGGGCCGGGGCGCTGAGCGCCGCGGTGCGCAGCAGCAGCGAATGCACCGGGTTCTGCTTCTGCGGCATGGCCGAGGACCCGCCCTTGCCGGCCTCGCGTGGCTCGGAGAGCTCCCCAATTTCCGGGCGGGAGGCGGTGAGCACATCGGTGCCGAAGGTGCCCAGCGCCGCGATCACCGTCCCCAGTGCGGAGCCGGCCTGCAGCAGCGGCACGCGGTTGGTGTGCCACGGGACCTGCCGGTCCACCAGCTGCAGTTCGGCCGCCAGACGGCGGACCAGTTCGGCGCTGTCTGGGTGGGTCCCGGGCTGGTCGGCAAGGAACTGGTCCAGGGAGGCCAGCGTGCCCACGGCGCCGCCCCACTGCAGCGCCAGCGTGTTGGACAGCTCCTGCAGCGCCCGGCCGGCCGAACCCAGCGCGGAAAGCCACGCGGCGGCCCTGTAGCCGAAGGTGGTGGGCAGCGCATGCTGGGTCAGCGACCTGGCAATGCAGGGGGTCCGGGCGTAGGCGCGCGCCAGTGCGGCCAGGCCGTCACCCGCCGAATGCAGGTGGGCGGACACCACCTTGATGCCGCGGGCCAGCAGCAGCATCAGCGCGGAATCGATGATGTCCTGGCTGGTGGCCCCGCGGTGCAGCACCGTGCCGGTGCCCCCAGGCGCGCCGTCCTGGGCCAGCAACTCGCGCATCATGCCCAGCAGCGGGATCAGCGCGTTCGCTCCGTCCGGGGTCCGCCGCGCCACTTCGGCCAGATCGTAGCGTTCGGCGCGGGCCACGGCGTCCACCGCCGCGGCCTGCTGCGCAGTGCACAGTCCGGCCCCGGCCTGCACCCGCACCCAGGCGGCCTCAACATCAAGCATCGCCTGGATGAAGGCGGTGTCATCGGCCAGCCGGGCCGCAGCGCCGCCGGCCCACGCCGGGTTGAGCACCCCGTAATCGGCATTAGTCATCGGTCAACCTCACTTCGGCACTACGTTCAACGCCCCGCCGGGGCGGAAGGCCGCGGTGCTTGGGCACCTGCAGCTTCCACCCTAGCGGGGCAGCTTCTCCTGCTTCCTAGCTTTCGCGCGGGTAGGTCAGGAAAACGGTCTCGTCCTCACCCTGCAGCCGAATGTCAAAGCGCAGCGATCCGTCCTGTTCCCGGGTGGCGATCAGGGTCTTGCGCCGCTCCTCGGGCAGCGCCGACAACAGCGGGTCATTGGCCAGCGCCTCGGTGTCCTCCGGCAGGTAGATGCGGGTGAACAGGCGGTTGAGCAGCCCGCGCGCGAACACGGTGAGCATGATGAACGGGGCCTTGCCCGCCTTGGTCGCGCCAGGGTTCACGGTGGTGAAGGTGTAGTGGCCCACGTTGTCCACCGCCACCCGGCCCCAGCCGGTGAACGTGTAGCCGTCGCGCAGCAGCGAACCGTCCTGGGTGGGCACCCGTCCCTGATGGTCCGCCTGCCAGATCTCCAGCATCGAATCCGGGATGGGGGTGCCCTGCCCATCGGTGATCACCCCGTGCAGGCGCACCGCGTTCGGGTTGGACGGGTGGATCAGCTCGTGGCCCTTGTCGTAGGGCAGTGCGTAGCCGTAGAACGGGCCGACGGTCTGTCCCGGGGTCGGGACGAGCTTCAGCTCTGGTGCCGGTGCCATTTAGTGGTCCCCCTCTTCGTCTTCCATCCAGGTGCGGTTGCTGCCGGTGAGCACAATGTCCCAGTTGTAGCCGGTGGCCCACTCATGCGAGGTGATCGAGTGGTCGTAGGTGGCGACCAGCCGGTCGCGGGCCTTCTGGTCGGTGATCGACTGGTAGATCGGGTCCAGGGAGAACAGCGGGTCACCGGGGAAGTACATCTGGGTGATCATCCGCTGGGTGAAGTCCGTGCCAAACAGCGAGAAGTGGATGTGCGCCGGACGCCAGGCGTTGTGGTGGTTCTTCCACGGGTACGGTGCCGGCTTGATGGTGGTGAACGTGTACTCGCCATTCGGCCCGGTGATCGCCCGGCCCACCCCGGTGAAGTTCGGGTCAATCGGGGCCGGGTGTTGGTCGCGCTTGTGGATGTAGCGTCCGGCCGCGTTGGCCTGCCAGATCTCAATCAGCTGCCCGGCCACCGGACGGCCGTCCCCGTCCAGTACCCGGCCGGAGACCACGATGCGCTCGCCGATGGGGTCCCCGTTGTGCTGGATGGTCAGGTCCGATTCCAGGATGTGCACGTCCCGGTCCCCGAAGGCGGGGGAGTGCAGCTCAATGGTTTCCGGATCCGTGTGGTGCAGGTCCTTGGTGGGATGGCGCAGCAGGGAGGAACGGTAGGGGGCGAAGTCGATCCGCGGCTGGGTTTCCTCTTTCTTCCCGGCCAGCACCTCCTGCCGGTAGGCCTCGTGGATGTCCTGGATTTCGCTGGTGATGGTTTCCTGCGAGTCGGCGGTGGCGGCAGGATCCAGGACGCGCGGGTTCTCGAACGTCTCATCGGTGGTGTGGTTCGTATCGGTGCTCACTGCGTGCTCCTTTCAGTGGTCAATGGGCGGGAAGGTGGTGGTTGGGCGGGTCAGGCGTGCGGCCAGCCGGTGTAGGACTCGGCCAGGTATTGTTGGCCGAAGCGCGAGGAGGTCACGGTTTCCAGCTCTCCCAGGGCGCGGCGGGTCATGAACGGGTCGGCGCCCACGGGGGTGTGGAGCATGGAGGTCATCCAGTATGAAAAGTTCTGGGCCTTCCAGACCCGCTTCAACGCCAGGTCCGAGTAGCCGGCCAGGAGCCGGTCACTACCGGTGGTGTAAAACGAGTCGATGGCCTCGAACAAGACCTTCACATCCGCGAAGGCCAGGTTCAGGCCCTTCGCCCCGGTGGGCGGGACCGTGTGTCCGGCATCTCCGGCCAGGAACAGCCGGCCGTGGGAGAGCGGTTCGCGCACAAAGGAGCGGAACCCCAGCACGGTTTTGTCGAAGATCGGCCCGGTCGCCAGCTGGAAGCCATCCGGTCCATCCACCCGCCGCTGCAGCTCGCTCCAGATCCGGTCCTCGCTCCAGTCATCAACGTTTTCGTTCGGGTCGCACTGGAAGTACATGCGCTGCACCGTCTCGGAGCGCTGGGAGATGAGCGCGAATCCGTGGGGGGAGTTCGCATAGATCAGTTCCGGAGAGGACTTTGGGGCCTGGGTGAGGATGCCGAACCAGGCGAAGGGGTATTCGACCTTGAAGTCATTGCGCTGGGCTGCCGGCATCTGGCGGCGGGTAAAGGAACGCGACCCGTCGGCGCCCACGATCACGTCAGCTTGCACCTCGAACAGGGTGCCCGCTGCGTCGGTGAAGCGGAACTTCGGGGTGTCGGTTTCGATGTCCAGGATCTCGGTGACTTCGGCCCCGTAGCGCACGTCCCCACCATCGCGCTTGCGTGCCGCGGCCAGGTCGATGAAGACCTCGTTTTGGGCGTACAGGGTGACCGTGGCGTCCACCAGGTCGCGGAAGTCCAGCGGATGGGACTCGCCGTTGAAGCGCAGGTCGATGCCGGCGTGCTCGTCGCCCTCGGTCAATACCCGGCCGTTGACCCCGCTGTCGGTCAGCATGGCCACGGCCTGGTCCTCAAGGATGCCGGCGCGGTGGGTATTGCGGATCGTTTCGTGATCCCGTTTTTCCACCACGATGTTCTCGATGCCTGCCTGGGCAAGCAGATGCGAGAGCATGAGCCCGGCCGGACCGCCGCCGATGATGCCCACCTGGGTGCGGATGATCCGGGGAGTCTGCGTCATTGAAGCCTGCCTCAGCGTTCGGGGCCGTGTCTGCCGCTACGCCGATTCTCGGCGGGCAGGGCGACATGGGTGGGGACAAGAGATTGACTTCAAGAATGCAGTGACGTGCGGAACAAACACACCATGCTTCTCATTGAATAAGAATATTTATGGACGGTGCGTTGGGAAGCATGAAATGCGGGCCCCCGGGCCGGTCACCCGGGCGGCCGCCGCATTTTCAACATCGGGAAGGTGCGGGACGAATGCTTCTGTCCTAGATGCCCGCGCGCCGGCTGCGCATCAACAGCAGGAGGGTGACGCCCAGCAGCAGCAACATGAAGACGCCAAAGCCGAGCACCGATGGCGCCAGCGCAATGAACTGCATCAGTGCGCCAAGCAGCAGGACCGGCACTGACATTCCCAGGTAGCCGGCCAGGAAGATGCCGGCCAGGGCTTCGCCGCGCTGGGCCGGGGAGGCAATGGAAATGGCGGTGCCGATTCCCGCCTTGAACGACATCCCCGAGCCGGCACCGGCCACCAGTCCGCCAATGACCAGCAGCGCCAGGGACGCCACCAGGATGCTGGCGGTCACCAGGAGCAGGCCGATACCCAGGCAGGCCAGACCCGCCGTGGTCTGCCGGTGCAGGCTCCAGCGCGAGGAAACCACCTGCATCGCGGCAGCCGCGGCAAAGACCACGAAGGCCACGGCGCCGGAGACCACATGGGAGGTGATGGCCAGCTCGCCGGCAATCAAAGCCGGGGCCAGGGAGGTGAACAGCCCAAACATGGCAAATCCGACAAATGCCATCATCGCCGCGGCTGCAAAGCGCGAATGGGCCTCCGGGGGCACCGAAACCCTTTGTGGCCGATAGTTCCAGTTGCGATCCACCTGCACGGTTTCCGGGACACGGGCCAGTGACAGCAGGCCGAGCAGCAGCAGCGCGGCAAAGACAAGGTAGGTGGTGTAGAGCGGAGCCGGGGCGAACTCCGCCAGCATCCCAGAGACTAAAGGCCCCAGACCCAGCCCGCCGATGTTGGCGGCGGTGGCGATGACCTCGGCCCGGCGCAAGCCGGTCCCCGGGCGGGAAGTGGCGTGCAGTTCGGTCATGCAGGCGGTCGCGGTCGCGGTCAACATGCCCACCCCAAGGCCCGAGACGAAACGCGCGGTGAGAAGCCCGGGCAGGTCCTGCCAGAAGATGAAGACGAGTGTGGAGATGAAAACCAGGGCCACGGCGGGCACCAGGATGCGGCGTCGGCCGACACGGTCGGAGATATGTCCGGCCAGGAACAGGCTCACCACTACGCCCAGGGCGTAGGCGGCAAAGATCAGGGTGACGGTGAAGGAGCTGAACCCTGACCGCTGTTGGTACAGGACGTAGAGCGGGGCCGGGGCGGAGGCAAAGGCCATCGAGGTCAGGAACGCGAAGGCGACAATCCAGAAGCCGCGGCCGTGCTGCGCGGCGGGTGCGGAGCGGGTTGCCGCGGGGGAAGGTGAAACGGGCATGAGTCCATCATCCGTGGCGGTGTTGATCGCGTCCAACGATAAAGGTTGATTGCTTGCATCTTGCTTGGTGATACTGAAGCATGCAGTTATCCCAGATCCAGTACTTCATGGCCGTCGCCGAACAGCTGAGCTTCACCCGTGGGGCACAGGAGTTGAACGTGGTCCAGTCGGCCGTCTCGGGGGGAATCAAGCAGCTTGAACGCGAACTGGGAGCCCAGCTTTTCGTCCGTCAGGGGCGCAGCGTTCGCCTGGCTCCCGCGGGGGAGGCGCTGCTGCCCCGGGCACGGACCATCCTGGCGGAAGTGGATGGCGCGCGGGATGCAGTCGATGCCGTGGGAGGAATGGTGCGCGGCACGGTGTCGCTGGGCACCCTGTCCTACCTGGGGGCCTTGGACATGGGGAAGGTGCTGCTGGAGATTCATCGACGGTATCCGGAAGTCGTCGTCAAGCTGCGGCTGACCGTGGAGGGGACGCGCACCAGTCTGGCTGCTGTGCAGGAGGGAACGCTGAACCTGGCACTGCTCTCGGTCAGTAATCCCCAGGTCGCGGGGATAGCGCTGCATGAGATCCATGCCGAGCCAATGGTTCTGGTCATCCCGGCGGGGCATCGGCTCGCCGGGCGTCAGCAGGTCGACCTTTCGGAAATTGCCGGGGAACAGTACGTGGACTTCCCCGAAGGCTGGGGAAACCGAACCACCATTGACTCCGCCTTCTCCGCGCAGGGACTGCACCGTAGCGTGCGCACGGAGGTCGTCTCACTGGATTTCGCGCTGGAGCTTGTCCGGCAGGAGCTGGGTGTCGCCTTTTTGCCGCAGTCCACCGTCGAGCGCTCGGGGACCCAGGGAATCTGGGCGGTGCCGGTGCCCCTGAAGTGGCGAATTCAGCTGGCCCGCGCCACGAATCGGCAGCCGACCGCCGCCGAAGACGTGGTCATGCGGGCCATCCTTGCCGAAGCACGCAACGCCATATAGACCGACCAGCCTAGGCAGCATCAAGCCCGTGCGCGCTGTGGGGGAGCCGGCGGCCCGGGTTAACCGTCGGGGGCGTAGCCCAGGGCCCGTGAGATGCCTCGTGCCGCAGTGCGCAGAGCCATGGCCGCGGCGGGCAGCGTTGCAGAGCCCCGGGGAACCACCACAGCCAACACGGCCGCCGCGTACCCCTGACCGTCAAGAATCGGGGCCGCGGCCCCGGTCGTCTCGGGATCGATAAAGCCATCGAAGGTGGCGTAGCCGCGGCGTCGGATCTCAGCCAGCTCATGACGCAGCCGGGGATGGTAGTCGAGAACGGCTTCCTCGTGTCGACTCAGGTAGTCCTCCAGCACCGGGGCCGGGGAGTAGGCCAGCAGCGCCATGCCCATGGAGGTGCGGTGGATCGGCATGCGCCCGGCAACGCTGGCCTGATTGACCACCGACCCGGGACGGGAGAGACGCTCAATGACCAGGACGTCATCCTGATGCAGCATTGCCAGCTGGGTGTTCTGGCCCAGAAGCTGATTGATGTCCTCCATGAAGGGCAGTGCTGCGGTGCGCAGGTCCTGGGTAGCGGCACTGCGGTTGGCCAGCTCCCACAGCCGTAGCCCCAGTGAAATTTGTCCTTCGTGATCACGCGCCAGCAAACCGTGGCCGACCAGGTCCTCAATCAAGCGGTACATGGTGGCGCGGGGAATCTGGGCGCGCCGAGCCAGGGCGGCGACCGAAAGCTTCGGGGTCTTGGGGTCAAAGGAATCCAGGATCCGCACAATGCGGTCCAGCATGGAATCCCCACTGGGCGAGTTGGCCATGAATCAACTCTAGTCTGCTGATGGCAGCGGGAATATTGGCGAACGAGTGGGCGGGGCTGGGAAATGCGCTGGGCATGGTGGGGGAACCCTGCAGGTCTCCTAGGGGACGGAATGAGTAAGAGTGTGCCGGTGCCATCCTGTGGCACCGGCACACTCTTACTCAATTGTTGGCCCCCGGATTCGTCCGTTTGCCGCTAGGAGGACTTCGGCTTGGGGATCTGCGCGATGACCAGCACCGCGATCAGTGCAGCACCCCCGTAGAGGAAGAACGCCCCAGGATATGCGGTTCCCGCAGCCACCATGAGACCGGTGACGTAGGGGCCGAGAATCGCGCCGAAGCGCCCGATCCCCGAAGCCAAACCGATGCCGGTGGCCACCATGTCACGAGGATAGACGTGCCCGGCATAGACGTACATCAGGCATTGGGCGCTGAAAACAAAGACGCCGGTGATGAAGAGGACCACCGTGAGCAATGCCTGGCTTCCGAAGGGCAGGGCCAGAAGAACCAGGAAGACAGCCGAGGCGGCGAACCAGAGCAGGGAAACCAGTTTGATTCCCTTCGCATCGGCGGCATAGGCGCTGATGATGAGCCCGGCGATCGCCCCGAGGTTCAGGACAAAGAGCATTGTCAGGGAGTCGGCCACCGGGTAGCCAGCGGCGCCCATGATCTTGGGCAACCAGGCGTTCAATCCATAGACCAGGACCAGACCCATAAACGCCGCAATCCACAAGCCGATCGAGCTGCGCAAGTACTTGGGCTTGAGCACATCTGCCAGCGAGCTGCGCTCTCCCGCGGGGCGCACTTCGCTTTCGGGGAGCTTGAACCAAAGCAGGCCGAGCAGCACCAGGCCTAGTCCGCCGCCCAGATAGTAAAGCAACGACCAGTGCATGCCCGCGGCCCGGCCAGCCAGGGAGGCCAGCACGGCACCCAGGTGATATCCGACCATGGGCAGGTTGTTGGCCAGGGCCCGGCGTCCAACCGGCGCGTTCTCCTGCATCAACGCCAGGGCCACCGGCATGCATCCACCGAGTCCCAGACCTGCGATAAAACGCACCAACCCCATCAGTGCCGCATTGGGCATCAGCGGAAAGACCAGCGTGAAGGCCGAAAACACCAGAACCGCCAGGAGCAAGGGGCGTCGACGGCCAAAGTGGTCGGCCAAACGCCCCATGAGCGCGGCTCCCACTCCGACGCCGATCAGGGAAAACGTGTTTACCCAGTTCATGGCGGCGACACTGAAGCCTCCGATGTCCGGGTCGGTCAATACGGGAATGGTGGCTCCCAACGCCACGATGTCGTAGCCCTCGAAGACCACGATGAAGAAGCAGAGGGCGGCAATCCAGCCGCCAAGTTTTTGCGGCCTAGTGCCGCTAAGCGACGTAGTCAAGGTGGCTCCCTTCGAGTCCCGCCGACGAAGTGGCGGTGATGTGCGTCATAGCAAAGTGATGTTAGCATCAAATTCACTTCACGCACACTAGTTCGCATAGCGAACTTCTTTGCTAGTATTGAGCGCGAGGGCTGGGGCTGATATTGTTCGTTTTACGAACGAAAGTTCACAGTATGAACATCGAACGGTAATGGAGCAGTGACTTAATGCAGCAGGCCTATCTCTATGACGCGATCCGTACGCCTTTTGGCAAGCTGGGCGGAAGCCTGTCAGGGCATCGGCCGGATGATCTTGCCGCGCACGTGATCCGCCAACTGGTGGCCCGCGCGCCGCAGCTGGATGCCTCCGCCATCGATGAGGTTATTTTCGGCAACGCCAACGGGGCCGGCGAGGAGAACCGGAATGTCGCGCGCATGGCCACGCTGCTGGCCGGGCTGCCCACCTCCATCCCCGGCACCACCATGAACCGGTTGTGCGGTTCCTCCCTGGACGCGGCCATCGCCGCCTCCCGCGAGGTGGCCACGGGGGACGCGGACCTGGTGCTTGTTGGGGGAGTGGAGTCCATGAGCCGTGCGCCATGGGTGCTGCCCAAGACCGAGCGCCCCTTCCCCATGAACAACCTGGAGCTGGCCAACACCACCCTGGGGTGGCGCCTGGTCAATCCGTCCATGCCTGGGGAATGGACCGTTTCGCTTGGTGAAGCGACCGAGCAGTTGCGTGAAAAGTACCAGATCAGCCGCGAAGACCAGGATCAGTTCGCGGCGACCTCCCACCAGCAGGCCGCCGCCGCCTGGCAGGCCGGCAAGTACGACAACCTTGTCGTGCCGGTGCCCCCAGCGTCCAAGAAGGGCACCGAAGTCACCCGCGACGAGACCGTCCGCCCGGACTCGACGGCGGAATCCCTCTCCGGACTGCGCACCGTGTTCCGCCCGGCCGAAACCGGAACCGTGACCGCAGGGAACGCCTCACCCATGAATGACGGGGCCTCGGCAGCCTTCATTGGCTCGGAAGCCGGAGGACAGGCGCTCGGGTTGGACCCGCTGGCCCGCATCATCTCCAACGCGGCCCACGCCCTGGACCCGCAGTACTTTGGATTTGCCCCCGTCGAGGCGGCCAACAAGGCGCTGTCCAAGGCGGGACTGTCGTGGAACGACATCGCCGCGGTGGAACTGAACGAGGCGTTTGCGGCGCAGTCGCTGGCCTGCCTGCGTGCTTGGGACATTGACCCGGACATCGTCAACGCCTGGGGCGGGGCCATCGCCATCGGCCACCCGTTGGGCGCCTCGGGCCTGCGCATCCTGGGGACCTTGGCCCGTCGACTGCAGGAATCGGGGCAGCGCTACGGCCTGGCGGCCATTTGCATTGGGGTTGGCCAGGGCTTGGCCGTGGTCATCGAGAACGTCAACGCCGCCAACTAGCCACACCGGGAGTTCATCCCTCCCAAGGATTTTCGCTCAGAGAGGTAGACACTGATGGCACCACGTATCGCCACCTCGCCGGCCGAGGCCGTGGCCGAAGTGAAGGACGGCTCCACCGTTCTGATCGGCGGCTTCGGCAACGCCGGGCAACCCATGGAACTGATCGACGCCCTGCTTGATGGCGGGGCCACGAATCTGACCGTGGTGAACAACAACGCCGGACAGGCCGACGCGGGCCTGGCCCTGCTGATCAAGGAACGTCGGGTAAAGAAGATCATCTGCTCCTTCCCCCGCCAATCCGATTCCTGGCACTTTGATGAGGCCTACCGGGCCGGGGACATCGAGCTGGAGCTGGTTCCGCAGGGAAACCTGGCCGAACGGATTCGTGCGGCGGGCGCCGGGATCGGCGGATTCTTCACCCCCACCGGCTACGGCACGCTGCTGGCCGAGGGCAAGGAAACGCGCATGATTGACGGGCGCGGTTATGTACTGGAGACCCCGATACACGCCGATGTCGCACTGATCAAGGCGCTGCGGGCTGACACCCACGGCAACCTGGTCTACCGCAAGACCGCGCGCAACTTCGGACCAATCATGGCCGCCGCCGCCAAGCAGGCCATTGTCCAGGTTGATGAGATCGTGCCGGTGGGCGGCATCGACCCGGAGGTCGTGGTGACCCCGGGCATCTACGTGGACACCATGGTGGCACTGGGAGGGAAGAACTGATGGGCACGCTGCTGCACACCGATGAGAAACTGACCCGCGATGCGATGGCCCAGATGGTGGCCGCGGACATCCCCGCCGGTGCCTTCGTCAACCTTGGCATTGGCCAGCCCACCAACGTTTCCAACTTCCTCACCGCCGAACAGGGCGTCACCCTGCACACCGAGAACGGAATGCTGGGCATGGGACCGGTGGCCACCGGGGAGCAGGTGGACGAGGACCTGATCAACGCCGGTAAGATTCCGGTCACCGAGCTGCCCGGAGCCAGCTTCTTCCACCACGCCGACTCCTTCGCCATGATGCGCGGCGGGCACCTGGATGTCTGTGTGCTCGGGGCCTTCCAGGTCTCGGCCGCCGGGGATCTGGCCAACTGGCACACCGGAGCCGAAGGGGCGATCCCGGCCGTTGGCGGCGCCATGGACCTGGCCATCGGCGCCAAGCAGACCTGGGTCATGATGAGCCTGTTTACGAAGAACGGAGACTCCAAGCTGGTGGACCAGCTCAGCTATCCGGTTACCGGGCTCGGCTGCGTCTCGCGAATCTATACGGAGGTCGCGGTCTTTGAGCTGCGCCAGGGGCAGGTGTTCGTGCGCTCCACCCACGGGATCAGCTTCGAGGAGCTTCAGGCCAAGCTGCCGGTCGAACTCGCCCGCGGCTAAACGCGCCAGGCCGCCGCGGGCATCCGCGGAGGCGGTGCTCGCCAACAACCAGTAAATTAGGAGGGGCGCGCGCCATCCCAGGCCGCGTGCCCCTTCACCATCCCCGCAGCACGGCACCCCGTGGGCGGAGCACATCAATCAGGAGAGCCTTGAGCAGCGAGAACAGCGAGAACAGCACGTCGGCGAAGACCTCGGTGCAGTCCCTGGCCCGCGGGCTGCAGGTCATCCGCAGCTTCGACGCCGAACACACGTCCATGACGCTGTCCGAGGTCGCCGCACGCACCGGACTGTCCCGGGCCACCGCGCGCCGATTCCTGCACACCCTGGCCGAGCTGGGCTACGTGCGCACGGACGGGAAGCAGTTCGCGCTCACCGCGCTGGTGCTGCAGCTGGGGTATGCCTACCTGTCCAGCGCCACCCTGCCGCAACTCATTGAACCGGTGCTGGAGGAGCTCTCCGCAAGTGTCGGGGAATCGGCCTCCGCCTCCGTGCTGCAGGGCAGTGAAATCATGTACATCGCCCGCGTGCACACCCGCTCCATCATGCAGGTGGGGATCTCTGTGGGGACCCGCTTCCCGGCGCTGAGCACCTCCATGGGCCGGGTGCTGCTGGCCCATCAGCCGGCGCAAACCGTGCAGCAGGTCCTCCAGGACACTCCTGCTGCACTGACCCCGCGCACCATCACCGACGCCAAGGCCCTGGAAGCGGAACTGGAGAAGGTCCGGGAACGGGGGTATGCCCTGGTGGACCAGGAGCTGTCCGTCGGACTGCGCTCGGTGGCTGTTCCGGTGTTCAGCAAGGACGGCAGCATCGTGGCGGCCATGAACGTATCCATGAGCGTGGGACCCGACAGCCCGGCCGATGCGCAGGAAGCGGCCCAGCGGGTGCTCCCGCAGCTGCTGCGGGCGGCCGGCCAGGTCGAGGAGGCGCTCGCCGCGCGGCGCTAGGGAACCAAAGCCGGTCAGCGGCGGGCTCTTTCGCGGCATTGGCTCACCAGGCGCACCATTTGATCCAGGGTGGTCTCGTCAATGAATCCGTCACCGCCTTGGCGCCCAATGTCCAGGTGGTAGCTCAAACCGTCTCCGGCAAGCAGTGCGAGTTTGGCCAGTGCCGGATCACCCAACGAGTCGAGCAGTACGGAAAACCACTCGTCGCGCCCAAAGCGCAGCACCTGGCCAGCTTCCTCATGGCCGCGCTGAGCCAGCCGGGTCGCGGCCACCACCATTCTTTCCAGCTGTGAGTTCTCCTCCAGGGAGGACGCCAGGTAATACCGAACTGCCTGATCGGGGTCGCTTGCCATGGCTGCGACATCGGCTTCGATCAGCACGCGAAGTCGCTGCACCAGTTCCGTATCCAGCGCCTGGCGGGAGGGGAAGTAATGCAGCAAGCCAGCCTTGGATAGACCGCTGCGCCGTGCCGTGGCATCGATGGTTGCCTCCCGCGCGCCATGTTCTGCCAACAGCGCCACGTAGGCGTCGATGATTGCGTCCTGCTTAGTGCCTGCGGTCATTGACTGTGACTCTTTCAAAAATGTGACGGCGGTGCCAGCGACCTTCTAGCGCTGGCACCTCCGTAGCTCAGGGTCTACTTCTCGACGATACCCCACGGTGAACCGTAACCCTCGGGTTCAGCGGCCTCCATCAGATCCAGGAACGGCTTGGCGGTGAAGGCCTCCGGGCCCAGTACACCGGCACCGGACCAGGTGCCGTTGGCGAGCAGTTCCAGTGCAATCACCGGGTTGATCGCTGTCTGCCAGACTACGGCCTGCGACTGATCACGTTGCATGGTTTCCTCATTGTCGACCACGTGATACAGGTAGCGTGACCCGGTCGAACCATCCTTTAGGGTGCCGGTGACCAGCACCCCAGCGCAGGTCTTTCCCTTCATCAATGGTCCCAGGGTGGCCGGATCGGGCAGGCAAGCCGCCACCACGTCCCGGGGGGAAACCTGCTGACCGCGTACCGTTACCGGTTCCGTTGAGTCCAGGCCCAGCTTGTTCAGGGTTTTGAGCACCTCAATGAACTCATTGCCCAAGCCGTACTTGAATTCCACGCGCTTGGCGTCCAGCCAGCGCGGCATGAGGGAAACTTCCTCGTGTTCGACGTTGACGCATTCCACCTCGCCGATGCCCTCGGGGAATTCGAAGGTGATCGGATCGGAGAACGGCTCGGCAGCGTACCAGCCACCCTTGTCCTTGTCGAAGAGGACCGGCGGGTTCAGGCATTCCTCGATGGTGGTCCAAATGGAGAACGAGGGAGCAAACTCGTAGCCTTCCACCGTGAGGTTCGCGCCGTCGCGCACGCTCAGCTCTTCGATGGAGTCAAACAGCTCATCGGCAGCGTACCGAGCCAGCACGTCGGAAAGCCCTGGTTCCACGCCAATGCCGACCAGTGCCAGCTGGTTGTCCTTCTCCCACTGATCGGCCACCGCAAACTGGTCATCGCCCAACTTGATGTTTGTCTTCGAGTAGGGCTCCTCGGGGTGGCGGATCGACAGACTCATGGCCATGTCCAGGTAGGTCACCCCGGCGGCCTTGCAGGCGTTGAAGATCGGCATCACAAAGCGCGGGTCGACGGCGTTGAGCACATGAGTCGCTCCGGTGGATCGAATCAGCTCCTGCACGCTGTCTTCACTCGACGCGTCAACTTGAGCGACCGCATAGCGTGCGTCGGAGATATCCCGTACCAACTGCTCGGGGCGGGCCGGATCGTAGTCCGCGACCGTCAGCTTGTCGAAGAATTGACGGCGGGAGGCAATGCGGGCAGCAGCCGAACCGACACCGCCGGCACCAATGATGAGAATATGCATGATCTATCTTCTTTCTGTTGATAAACGAGATGGAAAGTTAGTGAAGGCGAGGGAGAACCTCAGCTGGCGAGTGTTAGTGCTCGGGTACCAGGACCGGAGTTGAGGCATTGAGGGAGCGCCCCTCGAAATAATCGCGTGCGGCCGGACGCCGGGCCCAGAGCACCATCACCAGCAGCCCAACCGCCAGTGAACCCACGCCCATGACAAAGGTGCCGCTGGTTCCCAGCACCGTGGTGGTTCCGTATTCGGGATCCAGCATGCTCACTGCCGAGAAGACGAAAACGCCCGTCATCATCAGACCTCCCAGCAGCGGCAGGACGAAACGCAGCAGGACATTGCGTGCCGAAGCGAACAGCGAGGAACGGAAATACCAGATACAGGCGAAGGAGGTGATGGAGTAGTACATCGCTACCGCCAGGGAAGTGCTCTCAATGGTGTCGGCCAGAATGTCGCCAGAGATGACCGTCATTCCCACATAGAAAACCAGTGAAGCCACACCCGTGAAGAGGGTGGAGAAGCTGGGGGTCTGGTAGATGCGGTTGATCATGGCGAAGGGCTTTGGCAGTGCGCCGTACACTCCCATGGACAGCGTTCCACGGGCCGTGGGCAGGATCGTGGTCTGGCAGGTGGCCAGCGCCGAGACTGCTACGGCGAAAACCAGCAGCCAGCCCCAAGAACCCAGGGCGTCCACCCGCAGGGCAAAGAACACGTCCTCAGCTCCTTCTGGATTGGCAAGTCCCTTGCCCTCGGTGCCCACTCCGGCGAACATCATCGCCAACACGGTGATGCCGATGTAAGTCACCAGCAGCATCGCAGTCGACAGCAGTGCCGCAAAGCCAGGGGTAGTGCGCGGATTCTTGGTTTCCTCCGCCAGGGCTAGGCAGGTATCCCAACCCCAGTAGATGAAGATCGCTATTAGCACGCCCTGCATGAAACCGGCCGGGTTATCGGAGGCCAAGGGGTTGAACCAGTCCCAGGAGAACTCCATTCCCAATGCTGGGGCGGACTGGATAGCGAAGTACAGGCCAATGCAGAAGGCAATGATGGCCGCGTACTGCAGAGCCATGAGCAGGTACTGCGTCCATGCCCCAGTTTCAACATTGCGGTACGAAACCCATGTCATGGCGATAATGATCAGCGCGCCGAACCCTGTGACCAGAACCTTGTTCTGGGCGATGGAGCCATCGCCAATGAGCAGAAGCAAATATTTGGAAGCCACCTCCGTCTGGCTGGACATCACGATCACGCCAGCGACCATGACGCCCCAGCCCGCCATCCAGCCGGTGCGAGGGCCGAACGCCTTGGCTGCCCAGGTAAAGGCAGTACCGCTGTCCGGAATGGCGGTATTCAGTTCCCGATAGGCGAAGGCCGTCAAGCACATGGGGATGAAGGCCGCGATTAGTGCGGCAGGTGCCTGGGCGCCGGCCGCCATGACGATGAAACCAAGGGTCGCGGCCAGCGAGTACAGCGGCGCGGTTGAGGCAAGGCCGATAACGGTTGAGGGAACCAATCCCAGTTTTCCGGCCGCCAGATCTTTGCCGGAATCCGTGGACGCCCCACGCGTTCGCTGTTCCAATGCTGTTTCCATTCAATCCTCCTATGCCCCGCCTACGCCGCTCAAAGTACCGACCAACTGGTTGGTCGGTATCATCCTGCCAGTGGTTTCAAAGTGAGTCAAGTTACACCTATCAGTGATCGGATGCACATGTGCTTGACCTTGGAACAGGAGACCCGGGGAATACGGTTCCCGTCGTACTGGACGCGGATGCAGGCGGAAAACCTCGGTTCAGATCCAGTTCACGTCCATTTCGCAGAGCTGTTGCCCGCGCGCGAAACAGTAGGCGGTGTTGTATTCGAAACACAGGAGAACCGCTGACGTGAACATTCGATCGCTTTGCCTTGGGGCGCTTTCAGCCCTCATGCTCGCCGGGCTGGGGCTGCCGGCCGCCGCCGCTCCGGCACCCCACTTACAAGACGAACCCCTACTCATCGGCCACCGGGGAGCTGCCGGAGTGGCTCCGGAAAACACGCTTCCCGCCATCAAAGCCGGCAGCCAGTCCGGTGCCGAATTCATCGAAATCGACGTGCAGCTCAGCCGTGACGGCGTCCCGTTCGTCTTCCATGACGACACCCCGGCACGCACCACGAATGTCGAGCAGGTGTTCCCAGGCCGCGAGCATCAGCCGATCACGTCATTTACCTGGGATGAGCTGCAGCAGCTGGATGCCGGCTCCTATTTCTCCGCGGCCTACGCCGGGGAACGCATCCCGCACTTTGACCAGGTGCCGCAGGCCGTTACCGGCACTACCGGGGTTTTCATTGAGATCAAGTCGCCCAAGAATTCGCCGGGCGTCGAAGAAGTGGTGGCCAAGGCGCTGGAGCAGGAGCGCAGCTGGTCCCGGCTGCTCGATGCCGGGCGCATTGAAGTGCTCGGCTTTGACGCCGAATCCAACCAGCGGTTCGCGCAGCTGGCCCCCGAGGTGCCGCTGCAGCAGCTGGCCGGCACCGTGCCAGATGCCGCCACCTTGGAAGGCTACTCCCGATTCGCAGACGCCTTCGGCACCAGCTATCGAACCCTGGATGCGGCCGGTGCCGAACGGGTCAAGCGGGCCGGGCTCGGCCTGGGCGTCTACACCGTGAACTCCACCGAGTCTGCCGATGCCGCCAGGCAGCTGGGCGTGGAACGCATTACCGGTGATTTCCCGGCCCAGCTCTCCCGGCACTTCTCCGGTCGTGACCCGTTTCCGGGCAAGCCCGGCTTGGTGATCCACTCATCGGTCAACGACGTGCCGGGCAATGACCTGCAGCCCGAGACCGGTGAACACGTGGTGCTGAGCAACCCCGGGCCCCGTCCGGTCGATGCCTCGGGCTATCTGCTGCGCGATGCCGCCAATAACCTGCTGCAGATTCCTGCTGGCTACACCATCCCCGCCGGAGGCCAGCTGCGCGTCTACCCTGGCCCCGGCACCAACAGCATGGATGCCTTCTACGCCGATATGGGCAGCGCAATCCTGAACAACGGTGGTGACTCGCTGGGGTTGTGGAACGGGCAGGGCAAACTCGTGGACACCTTCGCCAATTAACCGGCCCGGATCCGCCAACGTCACAATCCCATCCACCGCTTCTGCCCCTGCCGGCTTGGGGGACCCACAGATTCCCAAGCCAGCAGGGGCAGGGGCGCGCCGGGGGCGAAAAACTGATGAAAGCCCCCGCCGCGCGACACGCGCGCCCTGCGACACGGTTTGCCCCGCCCCGGGAAAACCGGGTTCACTAAGGGTGGGGAAATTGGGGTCCGAACCTTGTGCCACTGCACTGGAACGGCAAAGTCGCAGGGGGAGCATTGGGCGTAAACGAACTGAAATGCAAGCTTCGAACCGTTACCGGCAACTGGTGGAGCGCCGCGACCGGGCGCGGACCGCGAACGCTGTTGGGACGAAGCTTTCCCTGGCATCTGTGCCTGGTGGCCACCACCTTCTGGGTTGGGGAAATCCATGATCCGAACGCCCACGACGGCTCGCAGATGATCAGTGCCTACGACGGATGGTGGTACGAGCGCTACGGCGGATGTGACGGCGTGGTCGAAGACGGCGTCTGCAACACGGAGGTTCGTGAGGCGGCCAACAACTATTTCCCGAAGCACATGACACCCCAGCAGAACCCCTTCTATCTGGACCTGCCGTTCAATGACGTGACCAACGAGAAGGCGTTCTCGCAGCGCCACCTAATCCCGTGGGCCAACGACTTCGGGTATGCCGGAAATCTGGAGAACAAGAATTTCTCCTACATGAAGAACCGCTGGGTTGAATTGAGCTTTCGGGGCAAGACCTGTTTCGCCCAGATCGCCGATGCGGGCCCTGTCGTCTACGACGACTTTGAGTATGTTTTCGGGGAGAACAACGAACGCCCGAAGAACACCGAGTTCAACGGGGCCGGAATGGATGTTTCCCCGGCAGTCGTTGGATGTCTGGGCTTTGACGCGCTGAACGGAACCCAGGCCGGGGTCTCGTGGCGGTTCGTCGATGAAGTCGATGTCCCCGACGGACCGTGGAAGATTGTGGTGACCGAAAGCGGCTACGACTGGAGCAGCGGCGGTCCGCAAGCCAAACAGTAAGTGCGCCAGCATGGCCAACCTCAGCAGGTAGGGAGCCAGGAGCTGGAATACACGGGAGAAGTCTGTTTGATCATGTTCCGGTGTGGTGGCGGCAACCGGCCAGCGATAGGTTACTCACAGCAGTTGGGCGCTGCCATGACTTCTCGTGGGTAAAACGGCGGATGTACCAGTCTGTAGTGGGGTTTTAGTTTCTCCGCTTGGCTTTTCCGGTGATCTAATGGGAAATACCTGCCCTTGAAGCAAGGCTCACGCGCTGTAGGCCTACAGCCCGAATAACGGAGTCACCACGTGGAAACAGTAAAGGTCTTACTCGAACTAGCGGTTGTCATCCTGGCGATCCTGATGGGCACCCGCTCCAGCGGCGTCGGCCTGGGGCTGTGGGGAGGAACCGGCGTTGCAGTGCTGGTCTTTGGCTTCGGTCTGCAGCCCGGGGCGATTCCCACCTCGGCCATCATCATTGTGCTGGCCGTGGTGCTCTCTGCGGCGGTGATGCAGCAATCCGGCGGCATTGACTGGATGGTGGCTGTTGCAGCGAAGGCCATCGCCAAGAACCCGAAGATGATTACCTTTGTCGCCCCGCTGATTTCCTTCCTCTTTTCTGTCGGAGCCGGTACTTCGAACATCCTTTATCCGCTGCTGCCGGTCATCAAGGATGTCGCCTACCAAAACGGGATCCGTCCATCCCGGCCGCTATCGCTCTCGGTGGTGGCCACCGGTGTGGCCTTGGCGGCCAGCCCGGTTTCTGCGGCCATGGCAGCAATGATTGGGTTCACCAGCGAACTTGGCTTCGAAATGATCAACATCATCATGATCACCCTGCCCGCAGCCCTGATCGGGATCGTGGTGTCTGCCTTCATCGTGAACAAGCTGGGCAAGGACATTGAGGACGACCCCCAGATCCAGGCGAAAATCGCGGCGGGGGAAATTCCGCCGCCGGCCGGAGCTGCCGCGGTCAAGGCCGCCGCGGATGCACACCGTTCCGGCACAGGCGCGCCAAGGACCCACCTGTCTACCGCTCCGGCGAAGGCCGCAATTCCGGAGCCGACGGCCGCCGGCCGCAACGCTGCTCTGATCTTCTTTACCGGAGTGCTGGCGATCGTGGTGTTCGGACTGTTCCCATCGCTGCGCCCGCCCTTCGGCGCCGAAACGCGCATGGAAATGAGCCAGCTGATCCCGGTGATCATGTTCGTGGCCGGAACAGTGATCATCATGGTGGCCCGCCCGAAGGTGGGGGACATTCCCTCCTCTACGGTGTTCAAAGCAGGCATGGTCTCGGCCATCGCACTGTTCGGTCTGGCCTGGCTGACCAGCACCTTCCTCGAAGCCCACAGCGACCTGGTCAGCAACGGCGTAGGGGCACTGATCGGGCAGGCGCCGTGGATCTTCGCCCTGGGCGTGTTCCTGATCTGCGTGCTGACCACCAGCCAGTCCACGGCGACCAACACCGCGGTGCCGATCGCGCTGAGCGCCGGTATGCCACTGGGACTGCTCTCAGGCATGTGGGCCGGCGCATTTGCCGGAATCTACCTGCTGCCGACCAACGGCTCACAGATCGCTGCCGCAAACTTTGATGACAGCGGCAGCACCAAGCTCGGCACCAAGCTGGTGGATCACTCCTTCTTCCTTCCCAGCATTATTCTGGCCGTTACCACCATCATCGCCGGATCGGTCATTGGCCTGGCCGTGGACGCGTTCTAGCCGCGGTAGCGGTCCCAGGCAGCTTTGCAGGCGCGGGCCAGGAACTCCACTTGCTGCGGGTCTTCCTGCGGCCAAGAGGTTCCCGGCTCGTGCAGTTGCGCAGTGAATGCCTGACCAAGCAGGTATTCGCGACGGAACTCCGCCTGCACCGCGTCGGTGAGCAGGGCCGAGTCCGGGTGCCGGTGGTGGAAGTCTGAGAAGCGTTCGCGTGCGGCAATGATTTCCTGGCTGCCCAGGTAAGGGGTGTTCAGCTGAACCTCATCCGCACTGGCGACCTCGAACGCCGCCCGGTGCGCCTCCGCCAAGCGGCGCAGACGTTGCGGATTCATGCTGGGCGGGTCCTCTTCGGTACGGGCTTCACCGCGCTGATCCCCGCGGTTGGACAGCGCCACCACGTTGGGCAACCGGTCTTCGGGCTTGCGCGGCACATTAACCGCGCCTTGCGCAGTGGTGGTCGTGTTCATGGTGTCGTGGAAGGAAAGGAAGCTCAGCGACGTCTCGGCACCCGGGGTGGCGGCCGCCTGCCTGATCTGCAGCAGCCGCTCCAGCAACTCGTCACGGGTCCGCTCGTAGACACCCAATCCCTGCTCGGCGGTGTCGGCGAAGTCCTGGCACAGTTTCTGCAGCGCCTCATGGTCTTCGGGGATTTGCAGGATGGGGAAGAAGGAAAATGTCACCGGGCGGATCGCATCCACTCCGCTAAGGTCTACCGGATTCCATTTCCCGACTTGTGCCACCCGCTCAATGGCCTGATTCAGGGTCTGCACCACGTCCTCGGGTTTAGCCCGGTTGGGGTCACGAACCATACGTGGATGCGGGTTGATCACGGCAACGATCCGCGGATCAATGTCTGCCCAGCGACGGACCACGGAGGCGGTGGCCACATCGGAGAAATCGTACTGCAGTCGCTGGGTCAGTTCTGGGGCAAGATAACCGGCCAGCTCCTCGGGGATCGCGGCACCTGAGTGGGGTGTGCTGACCAGCAGATCGGCCTCGGCCAGGGCCTGTTCCAGGGTGCGGGAGTCCGTAGGCTGGCCGGTGGTGTCCGTGCCGTGCGGATTCTTGCCCTGCCAGTGGGTAATGTCCTCGGAACGGAATCGGGTGCCTACCGGAATCAAGGTTGGTGCAGTGTCCATGACTTGACTCTACTGCTGCTTCACCGGTTGGCGCAGGCGCGGCACCGGGTCGGGCCGTCCCCTAGTGTCGCGGGCCGTGCCCGCCGCCGGTGATGCGCTGTTCGAGCAGGTGTTCCAGCAGCGGGTCCAGAACCGCCAAGCCGTCACGCACTCCTCCGGTGGAGCCAGGCAGGTTCACGATCAGGCAGGAGCCGGCGAAACCGGCGACCCCGCGGGTGAGGACGGACAGCGGGGTCACCGCTTCACCGCGACGGCGAATGGCCTCAATGACTCCGGGTAGCTGCACCTGCAGCAGCGGCGCCGTCTGCTCGGGGGTGAGGTCGGTGGGGGAGACCCCGGTGCCGCCGGTGGTCAGGATGAGCCGGGGCTCACTCGCCAGCAGCTGGCGCAGTCCGACACCGACCTCCGGCCCGTCGGCGGTAATACGAAGATCCACGGCGAAGCCACGCTGTTGCAGCCACTGGCTGATCACCGGCCCGGTGCGGTCCGGGTTCGTCCCGGCGGCTGCGCTGGTGGAGGCGACCAGCACCCCGGCGCGGCGCACGGCGGCGGCTGCATCAGTCACGGGCCCAGTCCCCGGATTTTCCGCCGGATTTGGCCAGTACCCGGATGCCGGTGACCTCGGCGTGCTTGTCCACGGCCTTGACCATGTCATAGAGGGTCAGCGCGGCGACGCTGGCGGCGGTCAACGCCTCCATCTCCACCCCGGTGACCCCCTTGGTGGTCACCTGCGCGCTCACCCGAACCGCCGACTCCTCGGCAGTGAAGTCCACCGACACCTTTGAAATCGGCAACGGGTGGCACAACGGCACCAGCTCCCACGTGCGTTTAGCCGCCATGATCCCGGCGATGCGGGCCGTGCCCAGCGCCTCACCCTTGGGCAGGTTGCCGCTCATCAGCATCTGCACCACGTCCGGGCGGGTGACGAACACGGCTTCCGCGGTGGCCACCCGCTTGGTGACCTGCTTGTCGCTGACATCAACCATGGCCGCGCTGCCATCGGCGCGCAGGTGGGTCAGCTGCTGCTCGCCGGACGGGTTCGGGTCAGCTGCGTGTGGGGCGTTTGAGTCAGTCATGGAATCTCCAAGTGTCTACCTTGGTGCCGGCCGGAAGGTGGGCGACACCGACGGGAAGGTGCACGAGCACATCGGCCCGTGCCAGGTCGTGAATCAGGTGGGAGCCGGGATCCAATACGGTGACCTGCCCGTCGTTGAGCAGTCCGCGGCGGACCTGGTGCTTGTTGCCCGGGGAATGCACCTCGTTGGCCAGGGCGTACTGTTCGGGGACGGGCTCGGCCACTGCGGCCAGGCGACGCAGGCTGGGGGCCAGGAACAGTTCCAGCGAGAGCAGCGCGCTGACCGGGTTGCCCGGGAAGCAGAGCACCGGGGTGCCCTCCAGCAATGCGAAGCCCTGCGGACCACCGGGTTGCAGGGCCACATGGTGGAAACTGCCGCCGGAGGGGGCCAGCGCCTCGCGCACCACCTCGTAGGCCCCGGCGCTGATGCCGCCCACCGTGAGGATGAGATCCACCTCCGGCGCCTGCTTGGCCAGTTCGCGGGTCAGCGCCGGCGCGTCATCGGGCAGCCGCAGAACTTCCACCTGGGCGCCGTAGCCGCGCAGCACCGCCGCGAGCATCGGTGAATTTGAATCGGGGATCCGCCCGGACTCGGCGGTCCCGCCCATCAGCTCATTGCCGGTGGTGCATACCAGCACCCGCAGCCGTGTGCGCACCGGAACCCCGCGCACGCCACTGGCTGCCAGCGCGCCGATCAGGGTGGGCGTCAGCCGGGTGCCGGCCTCCGCGACCACGGCACCGGCCTGCAGGTCCTGGCCGAGCGGCCGGATGAAGCGCCCGGGCTCCGCGGGCTGCGTGAAGGTCGCCACCCCGCTCGGCTCGCCCTCGCCCCGGCGCACCAGCGGACCGAAAGTGCCCTGCATGGTGGCCTCCACCGGAATGACGGTGTCCGCCCCGGAGGGGATCACGGCCCCGGTCATCACCGGGGACACGGTGCCGGGCAGCAGTTCGATTTGCCGGTCCCCGGCCGCGGCGGTCACCCCCAGCGGCAGCTGCACCGGGTGCTCGGCGCTCGCGCCGGCCAGCTCCGCGCTGCGGGCGGCGAACCCGTCCATCTGCGAATTGGTGAAGGCGGGAATGGGCAGGGGCGCGGTGATGCGGGCCGCGGTGACGCGTCCGGGCAGATCGGCGGCGTCGACGCCCAGCGTCTGGGTGCCCAACGCCGCGATCACCGGGTCCAGCAGCGCCGCGATTTCCGCGCGGTGGGTTTCCAGGGTGCAGCTCATGGGCTATCCGCCGGCGAATGGAGGCAGCACGTCCACGGTCAGGTCGGCGTCATCGCCCAGCTCACCGTCATCGCGCCGGACCACCCCGTTGATCAGGAAGCTGCCCGCCCGCAGGACCTGGGCCATGGCATCGCCATAAGCGCCGGCCAGCTCGGTGCGCAGCTGGGACAGTGAATCGGGGCGCGCCCAGCGCTCCTGCTCGGTGCCCGCCGCGGCCGCCGCCGCGGCGAAGTAGCGTATCGTAATCTGCGACATGACTTCATGCTATCGCCTATCCTCCGGCGCGGCCGGGCGCGTAGGATCCGACTATGAGTGATCGTGCGTTTAAGCCCCTGGTCGACCCGGCCCCTGCGCTGAGCGACGAGCAGCTGGCCCGGGCCCAGCGCCAGCTGTCCCTGCCCGGATTCGGGGAGGCGTCCCAGCGTCGCCTGGCCGCCGCCCGCGTGCTGGTGATCGGGGCCGGGGGACTGGGCAGCGCCTGCATCCCGTACCTGGTCGGTGCCGGGGTGGGCACCGTGGGCATCGTGGATGACGACGTGGTGGAGCTGTCCAACCTGCACCGCCAGATCACCCACACCACCGCCAACATCGGGCTGCCCAAAACCGCCTCGCTGGCCGCCGCCGCGCGCGCCCTGGACCCCGGGGTGCGGATCATCGAACACCACCTGCGGTTGACCTCCGCGAACGCGTTGGAAATCTTCTCCGGCTACGACCTGGTGATCGACGGCAGCGACAACTTCCCGACCCGCTACCTGAGCAACGACGCCGCGCAGCTGACCGGCATCCCGCTGGTTTGGGGCTCGATCCTGCAGCACCACGGTCAGGTGTCCGTGGCCTGGCACGAACACGGGCCGGGCTACCGCGACCTGTTCCCGCTCCCGCCGGCCCCGGGCACCGTGGCCGACTGTGCCACCGGGGGTGTGCTGCCCGGACTGTGCGGAACCATCGGCTCGCTGCTGGCCACCGAGGCGCTGAAGCTGATCACCGGGATCGGCGATCCGCTGGTGGGCCGGGTGTTGATCTACGATGCGTTGGGCGCAAGCACGCGCACCCTGGAGTACGCGCCGGATCCCAGCGCGCCACCGGTGACCGAGCTGATCGACTATGAGCTGTTCTGTGCCGGCAACCTGCCGCAGCCCAAGCAGCTGGCTCCCGAGGCGCTGGTGGCTGCGCTGGCTTCGCAAGAACCCCCGTTCCTGCTGGATGTGCGCAACCCGCAGGAACGCGCCGCGCTGAACCTGCGCGGCTCCCACCACCTGCCGCTGCCGCAGCTGGAGGCGGCCATCGACGCGGGCTCGCAGCTGCCGACGCTGCCCGAAACCCTGGTGGTCTACTGCGCCAGGGGCCCGCGGGCCCTGCGTCCCGCGCAGCTGCTGGCCGGGCGCGGCATCACCGCCTCCTATGTGCCAGGCGGCGCCCCAGCGGTCGCGCAGCTGGCCCCCGACCTGACCGAATCCGCGCTGCACCAGCAGTCATAAGAGTCCTAAGCAGAGGAGCTACGTGAGCTACGCACTGATCACCGACCAGCCCATCGATGAGGACGCCGTCAGGCAGGGCGTGCAATCGGACACCGCCGGAGCCGTGGTGCTGTTCCACGGGATCATCCGCAACCACGACGGCGGCCAGGCGGTGAACTCGCTGGACTACTCGCATCACCCGCAGGCGCAGGAATTCCTGGAGAAGATCCTGGCCGAGGAGGAGGCCCGCACCGGGCTGCGGCTGGCAGCCGTGCACCGGGTCGGGGCCCTAACCATCGGGGATGCCGCGCTGGTTGCGGCATCCGCGGCCGCGCACCGGCGCGAGGCCTTCGAAGCCATCGAGAATCTGGTGGAGCGCATCAAGGCGGAGGTGCCCATCTGGAAGCGCCAGCACTTCACTTCGGGATCCTCCGAATGGGTGGGGCTCTAGCCTCAATGCTCGGCTCTGGCAGGGCTTGCTGATGGGCGATGCCCGGACCCTGAAACACCGGGACGTGCAAGAGTTGGGATGAATCCCTCGATCACGCGGGCGGTAATTTTGTTGTCCGTGATCGCTGGCTGCGCGGCATGGCAAGCATCCCCAGCTGGTGCGTCAGGGCGTGGCTCCAGCGGGAAGCACCACCGGGCAGGACAAGCGCGGGCTCGGTTGCCGCGGTTGATCTTTTGATTTGGGGGTCGTTGGCCGCAGCCCCGTGCCTCCACGACGCCGCGTTCACCCCAGCCATCGTCATCTTCGGTTCACTGCCGGTAGATCGGGTTCCCGAGGCTGCTCAGATCGGCCGGCCTCGCTCTACGAGTCGGGCCGCGACGTCAGGTTGGCGGACCACGTCGCGAGCAGCTCACGCAGCTTCGGCGGCTGCACCTCGCTGAGCGGGGCCTCGCACAACGCCAATCCAAAGGCGGCCCAGCGCAGGTCTGCGTTCTGGGTGCGCAACATGCTGCTGTGCTCATCCAACGGCTCAATCTCAAACCAGCGCCCCACACGCGGGGCCAGCTGCGCGGCGCTTGCCTGCACCCGTGCGCTGATGTGTGGGTGCCCGGACCCGCTTAGCCCGGCCCGCACGAACTGCGCCGCGTCGCCACCTGGAATCCGCCGCGGCGCGAAGCGCAGCGCCCGGGGTTGGGCGTTTTCGGCCCGGTCCACCCGGAAACTGCGCCAATCCGCACG
Organism: Glutamicibacter sp. BSL13; assembly: GCF_052928425.1. Taxonomy (NCBI): domain Bacteria; kingdom Bacillati; phylum Actinomycetota; class Actinomycetes; order Micrococcales; family Micrococcaceae; genus Glutamicibacter; species Glutamicibacter sp. BSL13. Next base: position 18,765 of record NZ_JAVGCZ010000015.1, on the reverse strand, counting down.
GTCCACATCGTAGGCCACCAGATAGTAGCGGTTTCCCACATTGACCAGATTGACCGGCTCCACCCGGCGCGAAGTGGCGGTGCCCTGGGCATCGCGGTAGTCGAAAGCCACCCGTTCACGGTCGCGGCATCCCTGGGCGAAGACCACCATCACCTGCGGGTCTACCGGCTCCGGCGCGGAATATTGGGTAGTTAGCGCAACGGTGCTCGAAGTCAGGGCCTAGGCCCGTTGCCGCAGCCGCGTCGGAAGCACCGGAACCACCTTGGACAGGGCACGCAGTCCCGCCTCAGTCAACGTGTTCTCCCCGCCGTGGATGGTGGACTGCAGCCCGATGACCAGCGCTACGGCTTCCTCGTCGTCGAGCACCAGCGGCGGCAGCGCGGCTCCGGCGGCGAGCTGGTAGCCCCCGCCCACACCGCGTTCGGCCTGTACCGGGTAGCCCAGTTCACGCAGCTGATCCACGTCGCGGCGCAGGGTGCGCAACGAGACCTGCAGACGCTGTGCCAGTTCCTGTCCAGACCAGTAGCGCCGGGTCTGCAGCAGCGAGAGCAGGCGCAGCGAACGTTGGCTTGTACTCATGCCCACATTCTGCCTCGATTTAGGACCGAAATAGACACCTATGGCTCCTAGGGTGGTTTTATCCGGCACACCCAGAATGAGGAGCAATGCCATGAGCACCACCATGAAAGCCGTCAGCACCACGCTGAGCGGCGAGCGGGCCGACCTGCACCGGGCGCTGGCCAACGCCCGCCACTTCCTGCGCTTCACCGCTCAGAACCTGAGCGACGAACAGGCCGCAACCCGCGCCACCGTCAGCGAACTAACCGTCGGGGGACTGATCAAGCACGTAAGCGCCGTGGAACTGCAGTGGCAGCAGTTCATGGTCAGGGGCAAGGCCGCCATGGACTGGGACGGAGTGGACTTCTACAACATGCCGCCCGAGGCCCTGCAGGCCTTGAAAGCCGAGTTCAGCATGCAGTCCGGCGAGACGCTGGCCGGACTGCTGGAGAAGTACGCCCACATCGGCGAAGAAACCGACGCGCTGCTGGCGGAAATCGACCTGGACACGGTCCACGAATTGCCCCGGGCGCCGTGGTTTGTGGACACCCATTGGTCGGTGCGCCGCACGCTGCTGCACATCATCGGCGAAACCACCCAGCACGCCGGGCATGCGGACATTATCCGCGAGGCGCTGGATGGCCAGAAGACCATGGGCTAGCTAACCGCCGATGTACGACATCTCGATGCGTCGGCGGTTGCCGGGGGTCAGTGCCGCGCGCAGTTCCGAGTAGTTGTCATTGCGCACCCGCCACAGTCCGCTCAGGGCCACAGCCAGCTGCTCATCGTCGGCCCCGCCGCGCAGCAGGGCCCGCAGGTCGGTGCCGCCGGTGGCGAACAGGCAGGTGTACATCTGGCCCTCGGCCGAGATCCGGGCGCGGGTGCAGTTGCCGCAGAACGCATTGGTGACACTGGAAATCACGCCAATTTCCCCCTGCCCGTCGGTGAAGCGCCAGCGGTTGGCGGTCTCCCCGGGGTCGGTGCGGGCCAGCGGCTCCAGCGGGTATTTCTCATGAATCCGGGAAATCACCTCGCTGGAGGGGACCACGTCATCCAGCCGCCAGCCGTTGGTGCTGCCCACATCCATGTACTCGATGAAGCGCAGGATGTGCCCGGTGCCGCGGAAGTGTTCGACCAGGTCCAGGATTTCGTCGTCGTTGACCCCGCGCTTGAGCACCGTGTTGATCTTCACCGGTCCCAGCCCGGCCTCGGCCGCGGCGTCAATGGCCTGCAGCACCCGGGAGACCGGGAACTTCACATCGTTGATCGCCTGGAAGCGTTCTTCAATCAGTGAGTCCAGGGAAATCGTCACCCGGTTCAGCCCGGCCGCCTTCAGTGCGGCGGCCTTGACCGGCAAGGCGGAGCCGTTGGTGGTCAAGGCCAGGTCCACCGGTTCACCGCCCGGGGTGCGCAACGCGGCGAGCATCTGGATCAGCTCCTCGATGCCCCGGCGCAGCAGCGGCTCGCCGCCGGTCAGGCGCAGCTTGTGCACGCCCAAACCCACCGACACCCGGGCCAGGCGCTCGATTTCCTCAAAGCTGAGCAGTTCGGAACGCTCCCGGAACTGGAAGTCGCGCCCAAAGATTTCCTTGGGCATGCAGTACACGCAGCGGAAGTTGCAGCGGTCGGTCACCGAAATCCGCAAATCCCGCAGGGGCCGGCCCCGGGCATCACCCAACGGTACGAATGCGGGCTTGTCTGCCACGCCAACCTCCTGACTAGTCGGTGCCGCCACGATAGCAGATCGCGGCGTCGCCACCTTCAGCTTACGACAGCCAGTCTGCGCGCTGTAGGGCTCACGGGGCAAGCACCGGGCAGAATCCGCAGCCGCCGGTCAGCTCGCCCCGCCCTGCCCGCGGCCCGAGCCGCGCTTCTCAGGTCACACTTTGGTGCACCGGGCGCAGGCGATAGCATGGCGGCAACCGTTCACAATCAAGGAGTGGGTATGCGCATCCGCGGAACACTGGCACTGCTGGCACTGACGGGGCTGGGCCTGACCGGATGCTCCACCGCGGATCAGCCCGCCGATTCGCCGGCTGCGCAGGATGAAGGCCACACCCAGATCACCATCTCCGCGGCGGCCTCCCTGCAACGCTCCTTCGATGAGATCGCCAAGGACTTCCAGGAAGAACACCCGCAGATCAAGGTGAAGCACATTTCCTATGACGGCTCCTCCACCCTGGCCACCCAGATCGTGGAGGGAGCCCCGGTGGACGTCTTCGCCTCCGCCGATGAACGCAACATGGACACCGTGAGCGATGCGGGCCTGGCCATAGACCCGGTCATCTTCGCCACCAACACCCTGGTGATCGCGGTCCCGGCCGGAAACCCGGCCCACGTACAGTCCCTGGCGGATCTGTCCCGGGTGACCACGGTGCTGTGCGCACCCCAGGTCCCGTGCGGCGGGGCCTCGCAGAAGCTGCTGGATGGTGCCGGGGTGCAGCTGGAACCGGCCAGCATGGAACAGAACGTGAGCGCGGTCCTGCAGAAGGTCTCGGCCGGGGAAGCCGACGCGGGGCTGGTGTACCGCACCGATGTGGTGGGCGATGACAGCGTGGACAGCATTGTGCCCGACGGGGCGCAGGAGGTCGTGAACTCCTACCCGATTTCCGTGCTCAGCACCTCCCAGTCCCAGCAGCAGGCCGACGCCGCCCAGCAGTTCGTGGACTACGTACTTGGCGCCGAGGGCCAGGAAGTGCTGGTTGAGCACGGGTTCGGCAACGCCGGCGCCGGAGCCGAAGGCTAGGGCATGGGCCAGGCCGATGTGGGGGTGCGCGCACCCGTTGCCGCGGTGTTGCCGGCCATCCTGGGTGTGGCGCTGCTGGTGCTGCCGCTGCTGGCCCTGGTGGGCCGGGCCTCCTGGGGAACCCTGTGGGCGGATGTGACCAGCCCCAGTGCGCTGCAGGCGCTGGGGCTGTCGCTGCGCACCGGGGTGGCGGCCACCGCGCTGTGCGTGGTGCTGGGGATCCCCCTGGCCCTGGTGATTGCCCGCAGTTCACCGCGCACCGCCCAGCTGCTGCGCGCCGTGGTGGCGGTGCCGCTGGTGCTGCCGCCGATGGTCGGGGGCGTGGCGCTGCTTTTCCTCTTTGGCCGCACCAGCCCGGTGGGCCAGTTCATTGAGTCGTTGTGGGGGTTCACGCTCCCGTTTTCCACCCCGGCGGTGGTGATCGCCCAGGCGTTTGTGGCGCTGCCGTTTCTGGTGCTCTCCGTGGAGGGGGCGCTGCGCTCGGCCGGGGCCGGGTACGAGCAGGCCGCCGCCACCCTGGGGGCCGGGCGCTGGATGGTGCTGACCCGGGTGACCCTGCCCTTGGCGGCCCCGGGCCTGGTGGCCGGGGTGATCCTGTGCTTTGCCCGGGCGATTGGCGAGTTCGGGGCCACGGCCCTGTTCGCCGGCAACGCGCCGGGGGTGACCCAGACGATGCCGCTGGCCATCTACACGGCGTTCAACGGTGCCGGGACCGGGCGGGAATCCGCGGTGGCGCTGTCCCTGCTGCTGCTGGCCACCGCCGTGCTGGTGCTGGTCTGTGTGCGGGCCTGGCGTCCCGGGGCCCTGAAATGAGCCCGATGCTCACGGCCCGGTTCACGGTGCCGCGCTCCGGGTTTGAGGTTTCCATCGACCTGGAGCTGGACCGCGGCCAGGCGCTGGCCCTGATGGGTCCCAGCGGGGCGGGCAAGTCCACGATCGTGCACGCGCTGGCCGGGATCGAGCAGATCAGCGCCGGGCAGATCACCCTGGACGGGCAGCGGCTGGCCGCCCCGGGGGTGCACCTGCCCCCGCACCGGCGCGGCATTGGGCTGCTGGGCCAGGACCCGCGGCTGTTTCCGCACCTGGATGCGGCCAGCAACATCGCCTTCGGGGCGCGGGCCGGCGGCAAGGACAAGCGTCAGGCCCGGCAGGTCGCCCAAGGGTGGCTGGAACGGCTGGGCTTCCAGGCCCTGGCCGGGCAGCGTCCGGCGGCCCTGTCCGGCGGTCAGCGCCAGCGCATCGCCCTGGCCCGCGCCCTGGCGGCCGGGCCGAAGATGCTGCTGGTCGATGAGCCGTTCGCGTCACTGGATGTGGAGGCCGCCGCGGACATGCGCGAGCTGCTGCGCACCGAACTGCAGCGCACCGGGATGACCTCGATCGTGATTTCCCATTCGGCGGCGGACGCGATTGCCCTGGCCGGGCAGCTGGCGGTCATCGAGCACGGGGTGGTGGTCCAGCGCGGCCCGGTGGCCGAGGTGCTCAGCGCCCCGGTGACCCGTTTCGTGCGCGCCGTGGCCGCGACCGTGCCGGCCAAGGGCGTCTTCGGGACCGCCGGCGAACCCGGCTAGGGTCGCGGGCTCCCCGGCCCCAGGACGGCAAATGGCCTCCGGACCGAGAAGGGAACAGGAAGTCCCTTTTCGGCCCGGAGGCGGTGCCGGGCCAGCCTAGGGCCGGTTGGCGGTGATGCCGCGGCGGTTGCGCCGCCGCTCCGGGGGAGCGGTGACCGGGTCCCAGCCGCGGCGCACCGGGCGCATGCCGCTGGGGGCCTCATCGCGCGAACGGTACACGATGTAGGGACGGAACAGGTACGGGATCGGTGCGGAGAACACGTGCACCAGCCGGGTGAACGGCCATAGGGCGAACAGCAAGTTCGCGGTGATCACGTGCAGCGCGAAGGACAGCGGGATCTGCTGCATCAGCGCGGGGTCGGGCTGGAAGATCAGCAGGCTGCGCACCCAGGGTGAAATGGTTTCACGGTACGGGTAGCCGGGCCCGAACACCTGGTGGACCATGGTGGCCACGGTGCCGAAGAACAGGGTCGCCCCCAGCAGCACGTACATCAGCTTGTCCATCCGGGTGGTGGCCAGGAACACCGGTCCCACGGTGCGCCGCCGGTAGATCAGGATCACCAGCCCGGCCAGCGTCAGCACGGCCGCCGCGGTGCCCATCCAGGTGGCGCCCAGGTGGTAGAGGTGTTCGGTGACGCCGATGGCGTAGAGCCATTCGCGCGGGATCAGCAGCCCCACCACGTGGCCCACCAGCACCAGCAGGATGCCGAAGTGGAACATCGGTGAGCCCCAGCGCAGCAGCCGGTTCTCATAGCTTTGGCTTGACCGGGTGGTCCAGCCGAACTTGTCGTAGCGGTACCGCCAGATGTGGCCCACGATGAACACGGCGGCGCATGCGTAGGGCATCGCCACCCACAGCAGGAATTGCATGGTGCTCATACTCCCGTCCCCTCCCTCGGACTAAATGGTGGTAGGTTGCCCAGGAAGCTGAGCCCCACGGTCTCGGTTGGCGGGCCCTCGCTGACCAGGGACAGGATCCGTTCCTGCGTGGCCCTATCCACCGGCGGCAGGGAGAGGGTGATGGTGCGCACCACGTTCGCCCAGGGGCTGTGCATCCCCTCCAGGGCGGCGCGCAGCACCTCAATGCCCTCCACGTGCGCGGCCAGCAGCGCCCCGGCGATCTCATCGTCGCTGCGGGCGGAGAACTCCAGCACTGCTGGCAGGTAGTCCGGCAGGTCCTGGGCGTCGAACTCGAAGCCGGCCGCCCGGTAGGCCTCCAGGAAGGTGACCAGCGCGGTGCCCCGCTTGCGGGTGTCCCCGGTGGCGAAATAGCTCAGGTACAGGCTGCACTTGCGCTTCTGGTCGAAGGTGTCCACATAGCTGCGCTGCCACTGGGCCGAACCGGCCGCCCGGGAGGCGGCCACGAACTCGGTCAGCGGCCCGGCGAGCGGTGCCGGCAGCGCGGCTATGTGCGGTTCGAGCACCTCCAGCTGGGCGAACCAGTCCTCGTCGGGGTAGTCCAGCAGCAATGAGGCGAGCATGTGCACGGCGCGGCGCTGCGGGTTCTTCAGCGGCACCGGATCCAGGGTGCCGGGCAGCCGGCGGCGCGGGGTGGCGCGGTTGAGCAGCTTGGGAATCATTGCTCATTCTCCTTGGAACGCTGGTGCTGCGGCGGGAAGAGCCCCTCGGGCCGGCCATTGCCGTCCCAGTTCAGCAGGTTCACCCGTCCCGGAGTGGAGGGCCGGTCCGCGGTCTGCCGGCTCTGCAGCGAATGGAAGTTCTCCACCGCCACCGGCACCTGCTCGCCGCTGGAGGAGCCGAACGGCCCGGCCCCGCCCATGCCCGGTCCGCCCTCGAACTCCAGCGAACAGCCCATTTCCTCCAGGTCGTGGGCCTGCTCGGCGTGGGCCGGGGGGATCACATAGCGTTCCTCGTACTTCGCGATCGCCAGCAGCCGGTACATTTCCTCGATCTGCGGCCCGCTCATGCCCACCGCGTTCGCGATCGACTCATCACGCACGTCATCGATGGACACCCCGCGCATGTAGGAGCGCATGGCCGCCAGCTTGCGCAGCGCCAGGTCCACCGGGGCGGTGTCCCCGGCGGTGAACAGCTCGGCCAGGTAGCCGATCGGGATGCGCAGCTTGTCAATCGCCGCGAACAGGTTGTTCGCGTCCTCCCCGTCGTTGCCGGTGCCGGTGACCACGTCCACCACCGGGGACAGCGGCGGGATGTACCAGACCATCGGCATGGTGCGGTACTCCGGGTGCAGCGGCAGCGCCACCTGGTAGTCGCGGATCAGCTTCCAGATCGGGCTCTGCTGGGCGGCGGTGATCCAGTCCTCGTCCATCCCCTCGGCGCGGGCCGCGGCGATGACCTCGGGATCACGCGGATCCAGCAGCACCTGGCGCTGGGCCTCGAGCAGCTCGTGCTCGTCCTCCACGCTGGCCGCGTCGGCCACCGCGTCCGCGTCGTAGAGCACCAGGCCCAGGTAGCGCAGGCGCCCCACACAGGTTTCGGCGCACACGGTGGGCAGGCCCACCTCGATGCGCGGGTAGCAGAACGTACATTTTTCGGCCTTGCCGGTGCGGTGGTTGAAGTACACCTTCTTGTACGGGCAGCCCGAGACGCACATCCGCCAGCCGCGGCAGGCATCCTGGTCCACCAGCACGATCCCGTCCTCGGCCCGCTTGTACATCGCCCCGGAGGGGCAGGAGGCCACGCAGGAGGGGTTCAGGCAGTGCTCGCAGATGCGCGGCAGGTAGAACATGAAGGCCTTCTCGTACTCGGCCTTCACCTCCTCGCTCATCTTGGCCAGGATCGGGTCATCGGCCATGGTTTCCAGCGAGCCGCCCAGGTTGTCATCCCAGTTCGCCGACCAGCCGATCTTCATGTCCTTGCCGGTGAGCAGGCTCTTGGGCCTGGCCACCGGGGTGTGCTCCCCGGAAGGGGAGTTCAGCAGCATGTCGTAGTCGTAGGTCCACGGCTCGTAGTAGTCCTGGATTTCGGGCAGCTTCGGGTTGGAGAAGATGCGCGAGAGCTTGTGCAGCCGGCCGCCGTCCTTCAGCTTCAGCCGGCCGCGCTTGGTGCGCTCCCAGCCGCCGCGCCACTTCTCCTGGTCCTCATAGGTGCGCGGGTAACCCACCCCGGGGCGGGTCTCCACGTTGTTGAACCACACGTACTCCACCCCGGAACGGTTCGTCCAGGCCTGCTTGCAGGTCACCGAGCAGGTGTGGCAGCCAATGCACTTGTCCAGGTTCATCACCATCGACATCTGGGCCATGACCTTCATCGGTATTGCACCTCCTGGTTGCGGCGACGGATCGTGGTGACCTCATCGCGCTGGTTTCCGGTTGGACCAAGGTAGTTGAACGCCCAGGCCAGCTGGCCGTAGCCGCCGATCAGGTGGCTGGGCTTCATCAGGATCCGGGTCAGTGAGTTGTGGATGCCGCCGCGCAGCCCGCTCGTTTCGGCGATCGGCACGTCCACGGTGCGGTCCTTGGCGTGGTACATGTACACCGTGCCCTCGGGCATGCGGTGCGAGACGATCGCGCGGGCCACGACCACGCCGTTGCGGTTGTAGGACTCAATCCACTCGTTGTCCCGCACCCCGATCTTCGCGGCGTCCTGCGGGCTCATCCAGATGGTCGGTCCGCCGCGGGAGAGGGAGAGCATGAACAGGTTGTCCTGGTATTCGGAGTGGATCGACCACTTCGAGTGCGGGGTCAGGTAGCGCACCGCCACCTCGGCGTTGCCCGACTCGTGTTCGCTGGTGCGCCCCAGCTGCGCGTCCCCGTACAACCGGTGCATGTCCAGCGGTGGACGGTAGATCGGCAGGGCCTCGCCCAGCTCGTCCATCCAGTCGTGGTCCAGGTAGAAGTGCTGGCGCCCGGTGAGCGTGTGCCAGGGCTTGAGGTGCTCCACGTTGATCGCGAACGCCGTGTAGCGCCGGCCCCCGTGTTCGGAGCCGGACCATTCCGGGGAGGTGATCACGCTGCGCGGCTGGACCTGCACGTCATGGAAGGAGATGTGAGTGCCCTCGTGCTCCTCGGAGAGGAAGGCCATCTTCTGCCCGGTGTGCTCCTCCAGCGCCCGGAACCCCTGCGTGGCCAGCCGCCCGTTGGAGGTGCCGGAGAACGCCAGGATCATCTCGCACGCGCGCCGGTCGGTGTCCAGGCGCACATGCCCGGCGTACGGGCCGGAGGGCACGGTGCCGTTCAGCCCCTCCAGGGTGCTGATCTCCGGTTCCGGGTGGTAGTTGATGCCCTTGGTGGTCATCCCCATTTTGGCGGTCAGCGGGCCCAGGCTGCGCCACTGGTCGAACAGGTTCGGGTAGTCGCGTTCGACCACCTTCAGCTTGGGCATGCTCACCCCGGGCACCAGCGGCACCTCGCGCTGCACCCGCCCCTTGGGGGTGGCCATCGCATCCGGGGTGTCGTGCTGCAGCGGGGTGGCGACCAGGTCCCTGCGCACCCCCAGGTGCTTGGCGGAGTACTGGCTGAAGCGCTGGGCCATCAGCCCGAACAGTTCGAAGTCGGTCTTCGTCTGCCAGGGCGGGGCGATCGCCGGGTTGAAGGAGTGGATGAACGGGTGCATGTCCGTGGAGGACAGGTCGTATTTCTCGTACCAGGTGGCGGCCGGGAAGACCAGGTCGGAGAACAGCGTGGTGCTGGTCATCCGGAAGTCCGCGGTGGCCAGCAAATCCAGCTTGCCCTCCGGGGCCTGCTCATGCCAGGCCATCTGCTGCGGCCGGGAGCCCTCGGCGGCCTCGGGGGCGCGCACCGCCGCGTTGGTGCCCAGCAGGTGCTTGAGGAAGTACTCGTTGCCCTTGCCGGAGGAGCCGAGCACGTTGGCCCGCCACATCAGGATCACCCGCGGGAAGTTCGCCGCATCATCCGGGTCCTCGCAGGCGTAGGCCAGCGAGCCGTCGTTCAGCGAATCCACCACGTGCTGCGCCGGGTCCTTGCCGGCGGCCTCGGCCTCATCCACCAGATCCAGCGGGTTGCGGTTGTAGGTGGGGTAGGAGGGCATCCAGCCGCGCTTGGCCGATTCGACCAGGCAGTCCGCGGTGGTCAGCCCGTCGAAGTGGCCGCGGGCCAGCGGGGAGGCCAGCTGGTTGGCCGGCAGCCCGTCGTAGCGCCACTGGTCGGTGGACAGGTACCAGAACGCGGTGCCGATGGTGTAGCGCGGGGGCCGCACCCAGTCCGAGGCGCCGGCGTACTGCTGGTAGCCGGTGAGCGGGCGGACCTTTTCCTGGCCCACGTAGTGCGCCCAGCCCCCGCCGTTGACGCCCTGGCAGCCGGTCATCATGGTCAGCGCCAGGAAGGTGCGGTAGATGGTGTCCGAGTGGAACCAGTGGTTGGTGCCCGCGCCCATCAGGATCATCGAGCGTCCCCCGGACTTCTCCGCGTTGTCCGCGAATTCCCGGGCGATGCGGATCGCCTGCTCGGCCGGCACGTTGGTGTGCTCCTGCTGCCAGGCCGGGGTGCCCGGGGCGGTGGCGTCATCGTAGCCGGTGGGCCACACCCCCGGCATGCCCGCACGCTGCACCGCGTAGCGGGCGAGCATCAGATCGAACACGGTGGTGACCAGCTTGCCGGCCACCCGCATCACCGGCACGCCGCGGGTGAGGATCCCCGAACCGCCGGCGTGTTCCTGCCCGGCCTCCGGTTCCAGGTCGAAGCGCGGCAGGTTGACCTCGCTGGCCGCGCCGTCCCAGCCATCCAGGTCCGCGACCGAGAGCATCGGGGTGATGTCCCCCAGGTCCAGGTTCCATTCGCCCTTGTCTTCGGCGGCGAAGCGGTGGCCCAGGGTGCCGTTGGGGACCCGGGCGGTGCCGCTGGCGTCCAGCAGCACCGGCTTGAACTCGGCGTTGGCGGCACCGGCGGCCTGCCCGCCCAGATCCGCGGCGGTGAGGAACTTGCCCGGCACCGGCAGCCCGTTGGCTTCATCGATTTCCACCAGGAACGGGGAGTCGGTGTAGCGGCGCATGTAGTCCTGGAAGGGGGCGGTGCGCTTGGCCACGTAGTGCTCGTTGAGGATCACGTGGCCCATCGCCATGCCCAGTGCGGCGTCGGTGCCCGGGTGCAGGGCCACCCATTCGTCGGCGAACTTGGTGTTGTCGGTGTAGTCGGGGGAGACGGTGACGACCTTCTGGCCGCGGTAGCGCGCCTCGGCCATGAAGTGCGCGTCCGGGGTGCGGGTCACCGGCACGTTCGAGCCCCACATGATCAGGTAGCCGGCGTTCCACCAGTCCGCGGATTCCGGCACGTCGGTCTGGTCCCCGAACACCTGGGGGCTGGCCACCGGCAGGTCGGCGTACCAGTCGTAGAAGGAGAGCATGGTCCCGCCCACCAGGTTCAGGTAGCGTGCCCCCGCCCCGTGGGAGACCATCGACATCGCCGGGATCGGGGAGAACCCGGCGATCCGGTCCGGGCCGTACTTCTTCACCGAGTACACCTGGGCGGCCGCCGCGATCTCCATCGACTCGTCCCAGGTGGTGCGGATCAGCCCGCCCTTGCCGCGGGCCTGCTTGTAGCGCTTGGCCTTGACCGGGTCCTCCACGATCGAGGCCCAGGCGTCCACCGGGTCGGGGTGTTCGGCCTTCGCCGCCCGGTACAGTTCGGCCAGCACGTCGCGGATGTACGGGTAGCGCACCCGGGTGGGCGAGTAGGTGTACCAGCTGAAGGCGGCGCCGCGCGGGCAGCCGCGCGGTTCATATTCGGGGGAGTCCGGGCCCACCGACGGGTAGTCGGTCTGCTGCGTTTCCCAGGTGATGATCCCGTCCTTGACGTAGACCTTCCAGGAGCATGATCCGGTGCAGTTCACCCCGTGGGTGGAGCGCACCACCTTGTCGTGCGACCATCGGTCGCGGTAGAAGACATCACCCTGGCGTCCTCCGGAGAGGAACATCGCCCGCAGATCCTGGCTGGTTTCCCCGCGGCGCAGGTACTTGCCCATGGTCAGCAGCGAATCGGCCAGTGGTCCGTCGGTGGCCGGTGTTGTGTGGTTTGGCCTTTCGGTCATGACAGTGACTCCCAACTGTGACGCTTGACTCAAGCTTCGTCCTTTGTCTCGATAGATGCAAGGGTTCTTCCCCGGGTGTCACTGGAAGTGAGATTTCACATTCCCTAGATAAAAATGTTTGTTTCACTAGCGCGTTGGCGTTTGAGCGGTTAGTGTGCACAACAAGTGGTAGTGCAGCACCTGACGGTTACGGTGGAGGAAAACCATGAGCCAGAAGTCCCCAGCACAAGCCGCGCAGACGTCCCCGGAGCTGCGTGGGCAATTCCCGCAGCTGCTGCTGGCCACGCTCGCCAGCGCCGTGGGTTTCTGGGCCTGGATGCTGATTTCCCCGATTCAAACCCACTACGCGGAGCTGATGAAGCTGGGCGAGGGGCAGATTTCCCTGATGCTGGCCACCCCGGTGCTGGTCGGTGCGCTGGGGCGCATCGTGATCGGTTCGCTGACCGACCGCTTCGGGGCCAGAAAGATGTTCACCGTGGTGCTGCTGGCCTCCGTGCCGGCCGTGCTGCTGGTGGCGCTGGCCGGAACGCTGGGCAGCTTCGCACTGCTGATCGCCTCGGGCACCTACCTGGGCATCGCCGGCACCATCTTCGCGGTCGGGGTGCCCTTCGCCAGCGCCTGGTATGAGCCGCGCCGACGCGGTTTTGCCAACGGCGTGTTCGGCATGGGCATGATCGGCACCGCGGTGTCCGCATTCTTCACCCCCCGGCTGCTGCGCCAGCTCGGCTACTTCGAAACCCACCTGTTCATTGCCGGCCTGCTGGTGCTCAGCGCCGCGGCCGTGTGGTTCTTCATGCGCGAATCCCCGGCCTGGACCCCGAACCGCCAGCCGCTGCTGCCGAAGCTGATCGACACGCTGAAGCTGCCGATCACCTGGGAGATGTCCTTCCTGTACGGCATAGTGTTCGGCGGGTTCGTCGCGTTTTCCACCTTCCTGCCCAAATACCTTGTCACCATCTACCCCGATGACGTGGACCCGGTGGGGGCCGGCGCCCGCACCGCGCTGTTTGCGGTGGCCGCGGTGATTGCCCGGCCGATCGGCGGCGTGCTGGCCGACAAGTTCGGTCCGAAGCTGATTGCCCTGATCTCCCTGGCCGGGATCGTCTCGCTGGCCTACATCGTGGGCATGCAGCCCCCGGAGGGCATCCTGACCGGCATCACCTTCCTGCTGATGGCCTCGGCCATGGGCCTGGGCATGGGCGCCGTGTTCGCCTGGATCGGGCCCTCGACCCCGCCGGAGAAGGTGGGCGCGGTCTCCGGCGTGGTCGCCGCCGCCGGTGGCCTGGGCGGCTACTTCCCGCCGCTGGCGATGGGCGCGACCTACCACGCCGAAACCAACTCCTACGCGCTGGGGCTGTGGCTGCTGGTGCTGGTGGGCACGTTCGCGCTGATTGTGGCCGGCATGCTGCGCGGCACCAAGGGCCGCGGCGGCATGTAACACCGGCCAGGCGCATGCCACATGGGCCTTTGCGGCTGACTTTGGGGTGCCAATGGGGGCATACTGGCGGTAGGCAACCGAAAGGACGCAGATGGCCCTGACCCCCGAAGCGCACCTGGAGTGGATCCTGGATCAGCTGAGCCCCCTGCCTGCCCGGCAATACAGCCTGGCCAACGGCTTCCACCACCTGTACGGCACCGTGCTGGCCGAGGACTTCGCCGCCCGCCACCCGCTGCCGCTGTGGGACAATTCGGCCATGGACGGGTACGCGGTGCGTGCCGCCGACACCCGCGGCGCCAGTGACAGCACGCCGGTCACCCTGCGGGTGCTGGGCGAAATCCCGGCCGGCAGCACCCAGGACCCGGCCCTGGAACCCGGGCAGGCGGTGCGGATCATGACCGGGGCGCCGCTGCCCACCGACGCGGACGCCGTGCTGCGGGTGGAGGACACCCTGGGCGAGGACGGGCAGCGCTGGGGCACCGGGCAGGTCACGATCCTGCGTGAGGTCCAGCCGGGCAAGGACATCCGGCACCGCGGTGAGGACCGTGCCGCCGGGGACCTGGTTGCCGCCGCCGGACAGCAGGTGGACGCGGCACTGCTCTCCGCACTGGCCGCCGCCGGGGCCGAACGGCTCTTGGTGCGCCCACTGCCCACCGCCGCGGTCCTGGTGACCGGCGCGGAACTGCAGGAGGTGGGCGCGGTGCTGCAGCGCGGGCAGATTCCCGAATCGAACTCCTGGCTGATGCAGGGGCTGCTCACCGAAGCCGGCATCACCCAGATCACCGTGCAGCGCTGCACCGATGACACCGACCTGGTGCGTGAACAACTCGCCCGGTTGGGGGCCAGCCACGATGTGGTGATCTCCACCGGCGGGGTGGGCCCGGGCACCCACGACGTGATGCGCCAGGTGCTGCAGGACGAGCCGGGGGTGCGGGCGGTGCGGGTGGCCCTGCGTCCCGGAGCCCCGCAGTGCGCCGGACGCCTGGAATCCGGGGCGATGATGTTCGCCCTGCCCGGCAACCCGGTCAGCGCCGCGGTCGGATTCGAGCTCTTTGTGCGTCCGGCCCTGCGCGCCCTGCAGGGCAACGCACAACTGCACCGGCCCCGGCTGCGCGCCACCGCGGCCGTGGGATGGAAATCCTCGGTGGGGCGGCTGCAGGTGCTGCCGGTCGTCTTTGACCCGGTGAACCCGCAATTGTGCGCCCCGGCCGTACAGGCCCAGGCGATCTCCCATTCAGTGGGCGGCTTCGGGGCGGCCGAGGGCTACGCCCTGGTCGGGCCCGAACAGGGAGACGTGCAGGCCGGAGACCAGGTCGAAGTGTTGCGGGTTAAACCATGACGGAAGCACCTGCGCCAGGGAACCAGCGGCCAGCGAACACGCCGGAGGCGGGCGCCGGATTTGACGCCCTGGTATTGGCCGGCGGGCGCGGCACCCGCCTGGGCGGGGCGGACAAGGCGGCCCTGACCCTGCACGGACAACGGCTGGTGGACCGGGTCATCACCGCGGCACGAAGCGCCGGAGCAAACCAGGTGGTCGTCATCGGCCCACCGCACGCCGGCACCGAAGCGGACCGGGTCGTGCGCGAGGAACCAGCATATGGTGGACCGCTGGCGGCACTGGCCGCCGGGATCCGCGCCGTGGACAGCGAATGGGTCATGGTGCTGGCCTGCGACCTGCAGCACCCGCTGGCGGTGGCCACCGCGCTGCGCACCGCCAGCGGCATGGAGCTGGGGGATGGGGCGCTGCTGGAGGACGAGGAAGGCCACCTGCAGTGGCTGGCCGGCTACTATCGCACCGCCGCGATCACCGCCGCCTGTAAACGGCTCGGGGATGAGGTGGCCAACGCGCCGCTGCGCCGGGTCCTGGGTGAGCTGGAGCTGCACCGGATTCCGGTGGGTGAAAGACTCAGCGACGACATCGACACCCCGCAGGCCCTGGCCACCGCGCGGCAAAGCACGAAACCGGTGGAGCCGGACGACGCGCGCGGCCCCGGGCAACCTGGGGCCGGCCGCCAAGCGTCGGCCCAACCCACACCAAACTGAGCGAGAACACGACCAGCGCCACGCAAAGGGTGGCCGTGAAAGGAATTCGAAAATGGCACAGCATCTCCCGCCGGAGGCCCTGGATGAATGGCTGAGCGCGGCAGCCGCCGAACTGGGCCTGGATGAAAACGAGGTGGACATTGCCACCATCCTGGACGTCGCCAAGCACGTCGCCCACGACGTCGCGCGCCCCGCGGCCCCCTTGAGCACCTTCCTGCTGGGCCTCGCCCTGGGACGCGCGGGCGAACAGGGCTCGCTGGCGGCGCTCGCCGGCCAGCTGACCGAGCGGGCCCACCGGTGGGAGCAGGAAAGCCCCCAGTAGGAAGATCTGGTGAGGTGCTACCCGGCCAGCAGGGCCTTCTAGAGGTCCAGGATCTGCCGGTTGTGGGGCAGCTGGCCGTGGAACGTAATCGGTACCGGGGCAGCACGGCCGGGCTGCGGGCCATCTATTGCCTGCAGGTGCAGGTGCGGTTCGGTGCTGTTGCCGGTATTGCCGCAGCGTCCCACGGGCTGCCCGGGAGCGAGGTGTTGTCCCACCTCCACCTTCACGCTGTCCTGCATGAGGTGGCAAAGCGCCACGATGATTCCGTCGTGCTCGATCATCACATGGTTGCCGGCCAGTCCCGGCCAGCCGGCGCGGACCCGGGCGCGCTGGCCCAGCGCGTAGCCAACCGAGGCCAGGGCGCGGTGGGCTTGATGATCCGGGATGGCGTGCTCAACGGCGATCACCCGACCGCCGCACGGGGTCAGTACCCTGCGGCCAAAGCCAGGGAACGCGGCAGCCGGTTCGCGCCCACGCCAGGTGTTCCACGTCAGTGGGGCACGGCGCCCGCTGTCACCCACGGGCACAAAATCGATGGCATGGGAACTGGCGAACAACGTCGTTCCATGGCTCGGCACACGGTTGGCCGGACTATTTTGCACCAGCCACCTGCCGGTGAATGGGTAGTCCAGGTCGATCTGCGCTGTCATGGCAACCCCGTGGCTCGGTCATTTGCGTGTTGCCCGCATTCTTGCATCACCGTCTGGAATTTGCCGGTGAGCACGGGGTTGCCGAGCCGGACTGCGGTGCTGTGGAGCTGATCTTCCGTTGTTTCGCCTAGGCTTCGTGTGGGGCCAGGAAAGCCTTCGGAATCAGTTCGGCGCCGGAGACATTCTCCAGGAACTCCGGTTCAATGGGCACCCCGGTGCGCAGAACGCTGATCTGCCCGGTGGGTTCGAGGACGACGCAGGCGATTTCCGAGCGGTTGCGGACCCCGCTCAAGCGCAGCCGGGAGAGCAGCTCGCTTTCCGAGACGTGAGTGCGCTTCAGATTCGCGGTGATGAATTCTTCCCCGGCCATCAGCAGGTACGCCTTGTTGTTGACTGCGGCCCGGCCCCGTGGAAATCGGCGCAGCTGACCGGTGAGGGCCTGCAGAACCAACAGGGTCACCAAGCCCAGCGCCCCGGCGGCCAGTGTTGGGGTGTAGCCGAGGATCGCGCGGCCAATGACGGCGCCGAAAGCCACCACCGCCGCCAGGTCAAAGCTGGACAGGTTAGCCATCGTGCGCTGACCGAGCACTCTAATCGCCACGAGCACCAGAACGTATAGCGCAATCGCGGAAAGCACCACGCGCCCGGCGTCGGCCCAAGTTAGTCCGAAATCATGCCACACAAAGAATCCCCTCTAACATCGTCGCTGGAGTGCTTTCGCCCCAACCCATCCTCTCAATAGGGCAGGCACCCGACCGAATTGAACCCAGGACAAAGCGCAACCGAATCGGTCGCAATCGGGGAGCAGACCACCAGTGCATGAGACGGAGAGGACCCGGAACCTCTAATGTCATGGGTTGTGAACATGAGAGTGTTTGGGCCTACGGGGACCCGCGCGTTGAGAATCCTCGGGCGGTTTGGCCTAGTTAAACCGGGGCCTTACCACGGGCTCACCCATTATTCAGATCCTTCTTGATGCCCACTGCTGCAAATCCGAGGGCTATGGCGAAGCAAATCCAGAGTGCGCCGAACGCAACCGGGTATGCGCCGCCGCCTATCAAGGTCATGGCGCCCATGAGCAGTCCGGTCAGGACCATGGTGATGGTGAAGCGGTGCGTGATGATCTTCTTCATGGCGTTGAGAATTGCCAGCTGTGTTTGCCGGGCGACCCAGGCAGTAGCCACATTTCACGTTCTGGCTTCTGGAACTGCTCACTTCCCGCTCGCGGCCACGCGTGATCATGCTGGCTCACTGCGGTAAGGGTGTCGTGGCAAGCAAACGACGGAGACTAGCTCGTTCCCTTGCACTTCCTTCCTCTGATTATCGTTTCCCGTGCAGGAGAGTGGCCGCTTTTTCTGGTGCGTTTCCCGATCGGGGCCATAAGGATAATTGTGCACGTCGAAGCCGACATTTTGCCTCAGCCAACAACTCGGTTCCATGCCCGCACTTTGAATTCAGGAAGAGAAAAACCCCGTAGATTCATAACCTACGGGGTTCATCGTGGCGGTGACGGTGGGATTTGAAACCTTTAGCGGCTCTTCACAATCCAGGGTGTAATACGGGTCTGAACCCGCCAGATTCCAAGAGCGAACGGGCAATATAATTCGCTAGGCTCCGGAACCCCAGAGCGCTGCCGCGCAGGTGTTCCAACCTCCCATTGATCGCTTCGGTGGGCCCGTTCGAGGTGCCTGCCCGGTCAAAGTAAGCCAGGATATCCCCGGCCCGGCGTTTCAGGGTGCGGCCCAGGGACGCCAGTTCGGGCAGCCCGGTAGGAATTTTTGCTTTGATCAGCTCGATGACCTGCTCCATCGACCACCTGCCGATGCTCTTCTCCTTTTGCCGGTACGCGTCCACGATGCGCTGATAGATGTTCCAGGTGAACTGCACCGGTTCGTGCTGCTGATCATCAAATAAGGCATCAAGCCGTTCAATCTGCTTCTCAGTCAGCAAACCATCCCCGGTCAACAGCGTGCGCCGTGCCGCATAGAGCGGATCACCCTTGCGGCCGCGGTGACCACAGGTGTCTTGCTGCACCCGTTGACGGCACTTATCCAACGCTTCGGCAGCAAGGCGCACCACATGGAAGGGATCCATCACTTCTACCGCGTCCGGGAGTTCCTCGGCAGCTGCGGTTTTGAAGCCGCTGAACCCGTCCATGGCCACCACTTCAATCCCGTCCCGCCATTCTTGGGGCCGGTTCGCGAGCCAGGACTTGAACACGGCCTTGGAGCGGCCTTGGACCATGTCCAGCAGCCGGGCCGGGCCAGCACCTTCGGTGACCGGAGTCAGGTCAATAATCACGGTGACGTATTTGCCTCCACTGCGGGTGTGGCGCCATACGTGCTCGTCCACCCCAATGACTTTCACCCCGTTGAACCGTTCAGGCTTGTTGATCAGCACCCGTTGCCCCTGACCCAACACCGCGTCATTAGCGGTATTCCAGGACACGCCCAACCCCTCAGCGACCCGGGCCA
>NZ_JAVGCZ010000014.1:0-56712 GCF_052928425.1 Glutamicibacter sp. BSL13 | reverse complement strand
CTGCTCGCCGCGCACGTGCCCGTTGGTCAGCAGCGCCACCGGCAGCTGGCGCTGCACGAAGTTCAGCAGGATTCGGTAGCCGCTCATCACCGCCAGCGAGGAGCCCAACACCAGCAGGGAGCTGGAACGGTGCTCCATGTCGTTGATGGCCTGCTTGCGGGCGGCGGGCACGCTCTCACCGAAGTACACCACGTCCGGCTTCAAGGCCATGGAACCGCAGCGCAGGCAGGGAACCATCACAAATTCCTTGACCAGGTACTCGGGCAGCTGCACGTCCCCGTCCGGGTTCACGGCCGAGGGGTCCAGGTCGACCTTCTGCGCGTAGCCCGGGTTCGCCTTTTGCAGGCGGGCATCCAGGTGTTCGCGGTCCTCCCGGTAGCCGCAGTCCAGGCAGATGACCACGGACAGGTCCCCGTGCACCGGCACCACGTTGTGTGACCCGGCCTCCTGGTGCAGGCCATCCACGTTCTGGGTGACTATCCCGCTGATCCGGCCCTCCTGTTCCCAGCGGACCAGGCGGCGGTGGATCTGGTTGGGCTGGGCCTTGAACATGTGGCGCCAGCCAATGTAGCTGCGCGCCCAGTAGCGCTGCCGGGCGTCGGGGCGGTAGCGGAATTCCTGGTAGGTCATGGGCCGGTGGCGCTGCAGGGAGCCGTTGGGGCCGCGGTAGTCCGGGATGCCGGAATCGGTGGAAACTCCGGCCCCGGTGACCACCATGACATTGCCGTGATCCAGCATCCGCTGCACCCCGGCGGCCGCTTCGGCCGGGTCGCTGGGTGGTGCGGTCTGCTCCACGATGCGCTGCATGGAACGGATCGCCGAACGGTGGGCCATG
Source organism: Glutamicibacter sp. BSL13 (assembly GCF_052928425.1). NCBI lineage: Bacteria > Bacillati > Actinomycetota > Actinomycetes > Micrococcales > Micrococcaceae > Glutamicibacter > Glutamicibacter sp. BSL13. The sequence goes on along the minus strand of NZ_JAVGCZ010000014.1, from coordinate 55,877 downwards.
TTGATTGACAGCGCGTGGTTTTCTTCCAAAATCGGCCTTCCGCTAGGGGTTGCGGACACGACAAACGCCGCAACGAGCTAGGGCTAAATTTAGCCTAGTTGTTGCGGCTTGTCGTGTGATGTGTACTGATAGAGTCGGACTCCTCCAACGACTGTCGTGAAACCGGGGCCATCACTTCCCGGTACCGCCGGGCCTAATGCCGGGCGTCGCTCTCTTCGTCGTCAGAGTATTTCTTGGCCAAATCGTCATAGTCCGAATAGTCGTCACTATAGGACGATTCGGCATGCTCAGGTGCCTGGGTATGGCGCTCACGGCGCACGCCCAGTTCACGCTCCAGTGCGGTCAGATCAGTGGCGGGCGAGTAGTACTTGATGTCTCGCGCCTGACGCTGTGCTTTAGCCTTTTGACGGCCGCGCCCCATGGCGTGACCCCCTCTTTTCAGTAGAGTCGGGAGGTGGTCCACCAATTAGCCGGTGGAGGCCCCCGAATATGTGATCAGTTCTTTCGTAATTCAAGGTTAACATGATTCCCCGGCGAGCGCTCATCGCAACACGTGCGCAAACCGTTAGACTAACGACAAGTGCCGTGATCATTTGGCCCAACGCCAAATCCATGTGAAGGAGTTCACATCGGTGATCGATGATAACCTGCCCGAGCCCCAGGCGGCCCTGCCGCCCCTGCGGCCCGAACCCGAGCCAGAAAAGAAGCGCACGGGACAGTGGATCCTGCTGGTGATCGCCTTCCTTGCCCTGGCCGCGGCGGCTGTCTTCGTGGTGTTGCGTTTCATCTCCCCCACCCAGGCTCCGCTGCAGGCCGAGGTTGACCGCAACCCGGATCCGGGGCTGGACGGGGTCATCGCCGAGGCGATGCCCCCGGAGCAACTGAAGGTCGGCGAGTGCCTGCGCGGCTTCACCTCCCCGCTGGAACCGCAGACCGTGGTGACCTGCGAGTCGGCGCACAACGCCCAGCTGATCGGCACCTTCGAGGTGGAAGGCAGCGAGTTCCCGGGGGCCTCGCAGCTGCTGACCGAGGCCGAGGATCTGTGCAAGTCGGTTCCGCTGGATCCGACCTCCCCACTGGACTCAAGCTGGACCTACCATTTCTCCCGCCCCAGCCAGGGCACCTGGAACCAGGGCGACCGGCTGATCTCCTGCTTCCTGTCACTGAGCGAGGGCAGCGTGCGCAGCTCGCTGCTGCCGCCGGACACCGCCAGCTAGGCCGGCCCCGTTCACCCGCCAGCGCGGCGCACCATCACTGGGATGGTGCGCCGCGCTGCTGGTTTCACCGGGCTGTCGCTGCCGCCGGGCCTAGGCCGGGCTGAGGGTCAGCCCGTTGGCCTCCACGTCCACGCCCACCTTGACGGTGTCCCCGTCGTGGATCGTGCCGGCCAGCAGTTCGCGGGCCAGCTTGTCCCCGATCTCGCGCTGCACCAGCCGGCGCAGCGGGCGGGCACCGTAGGCCGGGTCGTACCCGGTCAGGGCCAGCCAATCGCGGGCTGCGGAGTCCACCTCCAGGGTGAGCCGGCGCTCTGCCAGCCGTTCGGCCAGGTTCGCGATCTGCAGCTCGACAATGTGGCCCAGCTGCTGGACGCTGAGGGCGTCGAACATGATCACGTCATCCAGCCGGTTCAGGAACTCCGGCTTGAACGAGGCATTGACCACGTTCATGACCGCCTCGTGCCGTGCGGCCAGATCCATCTCCTGGTCGACCAGGAACTGGCTGCCCAGGTTGGAGGTCAGGATCAGGATCGTGTTGCGGAAGTCCACGGTGCGTCCCTGCCCGTCGGTCAACCGCCCGTCATCGAGCACCTGCAGCAGGATGTCGAACACTTCCGGGTGCGCCTTCTCGACCTCGTCGAGCAGGATCACCGAGTAGGGCCGGCGGCGCACCGCTTCGGTGAGCTGGCCGCCCTCCTCGTAGCCGACGTAGCCCGGAGGGGCACCGACCAGCCGGGCCACCGCATGCTTCTCCGAGTACTCGGACATGTCGATGCGCACCATGGCCCGGGCGTCATCGAACAGGAAGTCCGCCAACGCCTTGGCCAGCTCGGTCTTGCCCACGCCGGTGGGGCCCAGGAACAGGAACGAACCGGTGGGCCGGTCCGGGTCCGCGATCCCGGCCCGGGAACGGCGTACCGCATCGGAGACGGCGGCCACCGCCTGGGTCTGGCCGATCAGCCGCTGGCCGATCACCTTTTCCATGTCCAGCAGCTTCTGGCTTTCACCCTGCAGCATCCGCCCGGCCGGGATCCCGGTCCAGGCCGAGATCACCTCGGCGATGTCATCGGCGGTGACCTCCTCGGCGACCATCAGCTCCCGATCCGCGTCGCTGGCCTCGGCCGCGGCGGCCGCGTCCAGCTCCTGCTGCAGCGCCGGGATCTCCCCGTAGAGCAGCCGCGAGGCCTTCTCCAGGTCGCCTTCGCGCTGGTACTTCTCCGCCTGGCTGCGCAGCTCGTCAAGCTGGGCCTTCAGGTCACCGACCCGGTTCAGCCCGGCCTTCTCCGCCTCCCAGCGGGAGTTCAGCGCGTCAAGCTGCTCCTTCTTGTCCGCCATGTCCTTGCGCAGCGCCTCCAGACGCTCCACCGAGGCCGGGTCGGTCTCCGTGGACAGGGCCAACTCCTCCATGGTCAGCCGGTCCACCTCACGGCGCAGCTCGTCGATCTCCTCGGGGGCCGAGTCGATCTCCATGCGCAGCCGGCTGGCGGCCTCGTCGACCAGGTCGATGGCCTTGTCCGGCAGCTGGCGTCCGGAGATGTAGCGGTTGGACAGGGCGGCGGCGGCCACCAAGGCACTGTCGGCGATGGCAACCTTGTGGTGCGCCTCGTAGCGTTCCTTCAGCCCACGCAGGATCGCGATGGTGTCATCAACGCTCGGCTCGCCCACGTACACCTGGGCGAAGCGGCGTTCCAGGGCCGGGTCCTTCTCAATGTTCTCGCGGTACTCATCCAGTGTGGTGGCGCCGATCAGGCGCAGTTCCCCGCGGGCGAGCATCGGCTTGAGCATGTTTCCGGCGTCCATTGCGCCTTCCGAGGCACCGGCACCCACGACGGTGTGGATCTCGTCAATGAAGGTCACGATCTGCCCGTCGGAGGCCTTGATCTCCTCTAGGACGGCCTTCAGGCGCTCCTCAAACTCACCGCGGTACTTCGCACCGGCCACCATGGCACCCAGGTCCAGGGAAATCAGGGTCTTGCCGCGCAGCGATTCGGGTACGTCCCCGGCGACCATGCGCTGGGCCAGGCCCTCCACCACGGCGGTCTTGCCGACGCCCGGGTCACCGATGAGCACCGGGTTGTTCTTGGTGCGCCGCGAAAGCACCTGCACCACACGCCGGATTTCCTTGTCGCGCCCGATCACCGGGTCGAGCTTGCCGGAGCGGGCCAGTGCAGTCATGTCGGTGCCGAACTTCTCCAGCGACTGGAACGTGCCTTCCGGATCCGGGCTGTCGACCTTGCGGTCCCCGCGGATGGAGGGCAGGGTGGCGCTGAGCAGTTCGCGCGTCGCTCCAACCTCGCGCATCGCTTCCCCGGCCTTGGTGACATCCGAGGCCAGTCCGATGAGCAGGTGTTCGGTGGAGACATAGGTGTCCCCCAGTTCACCGGCCAGTTCCTGGGCCGCGTTGACAGTCTGCAACAGCTGGCGCGAGAACTGGGCCTGCGCCACGGAGGAGCCCGAGCCGGCGGGCAGAGCCTTGATGACCGAGCTGGTCTTGACCGAGAGCCCATCGACGTCGATACCTGCGGTCTTCAGCAGCGCCACGGCCACCGAGTCACGCTGGTCAAGCAGCGCCTTGAGCAGGTGCGCCGGTTCAATCTGCGGGTTGCCCGCGGTCGAGGCATTCATCCCGGCCGCGGAGAGAGCCTCCTGGCTCTTGGTGGTGAGTTTGGTGTCCATTCGAGTCCTTCCTCTCAGACCTACACCTCATAAACTTGAGTCTACTTAACTCAACTTACTTTGGGGAGATCCTATTCCGGACTTTACGGAAAATTTTCGTTGTTTTCCCGGCCCTTCCACGCCTCGGCGGCCGGCGCCGCCCGCGCGGGCTTCGGCGTCCCCTTAAACGCAAAAGGCGAGCACTTCACCAAGAAGCACTCGCGTTTCGCGGCAGCGGTTCGGGCCGGGTCAGCGGCGGATGGAACCGATGAAGTAGTCCGAGGGAACGATCGCCTTGCCCAGCGGCATCAGCGAAATCGGGATCATCTTCAGGTTGGCAATGCCCAGCGGGATTCCAACGATCGAGATGAACATCGGGATGGCCGTCAGCACATGGCCGATCGCGATCCAGATCCCGGCCACAATCACCCAGATGATATTGCCCAGGGTCGAGAACGCGCCGACCGGTCCGCGGTCAACGACGGTACGCCCAAAGGGCCACAACGCATACCCGGCAATCCGGAAGGAAGCGATGCCAAAGGGAATGGTGACGATCAGCAGGCAGCAAATGATGCCGGCCAGCACGTAGCCCAGCGCCAGCCACAGCCCGCCGCAGACCAGCCAAATGATATTCAGTACCGCACGCAATAGACTCATGGCTTTATTCTGCCCCAACCCGGCCCGCTGGGACATCGGGGAAAACCCGGATCAGCCCCGGATTCTTGCCGAACGTGCGCAATCTCCCGGCCTTCCTGCTCCCGGTGCGGCCGGCGGCTCCGATAGGATTAGGCATCATGAGCGACCGTAGCGCAGATTCGATTCCCTCCCCCGAAACCGGCACCCGCGACCCGGAACTGTTCCGCAAGGAACCGTTTTCCTTCGTGCGCCGTGGCAACCGCCTGCAGGGACGTCGCGCCCGAGCCTGGGAACGCAATGCCGACCGCTACGTGATCGAACCGGAACGTAAGCAGACCGACACCTCCGTTGCCGAGGATCAGCAGCTGGACCTGCAGCAAACCTTCGAACGCACCGCTCCGCTGATCGTGGAGATCGGCACCGGGTTGGGCGAATGCATCGCCAACGCGGCCAAGGACGACGCGGAGCGCAACTATCTGGCGGTGGAGGTCTACCGCCCCGGCTTGGCCCAGCTGATGCTGAAGGTCGAGTCCTTTGGGCTGCAGAATGTACGCGCGATTCAGGCCAACGCGCCCGAGGTGCTCGATGTCATGCTGCCTGCGTCCAGCGCCGATGAAATCTGGATCTTCTTCTCCGATCCCTGGCACAAGACCCGCCACCACAAGCGCCGCCTGATCAAGACCGAATTCCTGGACAAGGTCGCGCGCGTGCTCAAGCCCGGCGGCACCCTGCGACTGGCCACCGACTGGTCCAACTACGCGGAGCAGATGCGCGAGCTGCTGGAGGCACACCCTCAGTTCACCAACCAGCATCCGGGCAATCTGGCCGGCGAGCACAGCGAACTGACCAGGGTGCGTCGTGAGGGGCTGGAAGGCCATGACTCCGAGCCGGCCTTTACCGATGAGCTGGGCGGCTGGGCCCCGCGCTTTGAGCGTCGCATCCTGACCAGTTTTGAAAGCAAGGCGTTGAAGGCCGGGCGCCGCGTGTTTGACCTGGCCTACACGCGCAACTAGGCGCTGGGTGCCCGGCGGCGCGGCGGAAGTATTTTCGCCCTCGTCCCACCCGGATGGGGCAGCCGGAGGGCTGTGGCGCTAAGGTTCAACCATGGATTTGTCGTCGTGTCCCACCCTGGAGTTTGCCCAGACCCGCTTGGAGCAGCTGGCTCCATCCCACGTGAACGATCTGGCCGCGGTCGTCGCCGAAGAGGGCATGCAGGAGTTGTGGTTTACCTCGATCCCGGCCCCCACCGCAGTGGGTTCTGAGATTGAACGACGTCTGGAACTCCAGGATCAGGGGCTGATGGCGCCGTACGCGATCATCGATGCCCGTTCGGGACGCGCCGTGGGCGCCACAACGTTGATGAACATTGATGCGGTGAACCGACGGGTCGAAATCGGTTCCACGTTCCTGGCACCCTCGGCCCAGGGAACGGGAATCAACCCGGCGGCCAAGTTCATGCTGCTGAGCCGGGCGTTCGAGGATCTGAAGTGCATCGCGGTTGAATTCCGCACGCATTGGCACAATCAGGCCAGCCGGGCCGCCATCTCCCGGCTGGGCGCAAAGCAGGACGGTGTGCTGCGCAGCCACATGTTTGACCCGGCAACCCAGTCGCTGCGCGACACCGTGGTCTTCTCGATCCTGCCCCACGAGTGGCCGGCGGTGCGCGCCAACCTTCTGGCCCGCCTGCGCAGGCACGGGCTGATCGGTTAGGGACCGATCGCGCGCCGGGTAGTGCACAGTGTGACCTGTGGTTCGCGGCGCTGCGGGCGGGTGCCGCGGCTGAGCGTGACAATGTCCCCGGCCATGGTGCCTGCGGCAAACACGCGGCTCTGGTTGCTGCGCAACTCATAGACCTCCTCCTGCAGGGATCCAACCTGCCGGCGCAGCTGGTCCACCTTGGCCTCAAGCTGCAGAATGCGCCGGATGCCTTCGAGCGAAACGCCTTCCTTGCTCAGCTGCTGGACCTGGCGCAGCAGCTGCACATCGCGCTGCGAGTAGCGCCGCTGCTTGCCGGCCTGCCTGCTGGGAGAGACCAGGCCCATGCGGTCGTACTGGCGCAGGGTCTGTGGATGCATGTCAGCCAGCTGCGCGGCAACCGAAATGACAAATACCGGTCGTATGTAATCCCCGGTCACTTTCACCTACCACCTTTTCGGTTCGGGCAGCCCCACTCGGTGCCCGAACATGTACGTGCGGCCGGCAACCCGTCAGCGGATGGGTTGCCGGCCCCTTGCTATAGCCGTGCCCGGGCCGCCAGATCGGCCCGCGGGTCATCCCCGGCCGTGGCCGCGGCGAACTGCTCGATGGCCTTCTTGGCTTCATCGCTCAGGTTCTGCGGCACCATCACGTCCAGGACGATCATCAGGTCACCGGAGGCCTTGGAAGTTTTCACTCCCCGGCCCTTCAGGCGCAGCGTTCGTCCCGAGCTGGAACCGGCGGGCACCTTGACGGTGACTTCTTCGCCGTTCAGCGTCGGCACCTGGATCTTGGCCCCCAGGGCAGCTTCATCGAAGCTGACCGGAACGTGGATGCGGATGTTGTTCCCGTCGCGCTTGAAGAACGGGTGTTCACTGACCTTGACCTTCACCAGCAGGTCCCCGTTGCCCGCCGGGCCGGGCTGCCCCTTGCCGCGCACGCGCACGGACTGCCCGTCGCGGATGCCGGCGGGAATGCGCACGTCGATCACTTCGCCGCTGGGTTCACGCAGCCCGATGGTCGTGCCGTTGATCGAGCCGGCGAAGGAGATGGTGGTGCTGGCGTTGCGGTCCGCGCCCTTGCGCGGCGGTGCCTGCCGGCCGAAGCCGCCGCCAAATCCGCCGCCGCCGAAACCGCCGCCACCGAAACCGCCGCCACCGCCAAAGAGGTCCGCGAACTCCGGGGGAACCTGTCCACCGCCGCGTGCCCCGCCGCCGCCCCCGAAGAGGTTGGAGAAGATGTCCTCGAAACCTGCCCCCTGGGCCCCGGCGCCGGCGCCGGAGGTGAAGCGTGCACCGGACCCCATGGCGCGGATGGCATCGTACTGCTGGCGCTGTTCCGGGTCGGACAGTACCGAGTTCGCCTCGGAGATGTCCTTGAATTTCTGTTCGGCCGCCGCGTCCCCGGGGTTCGTATCCGGGTGGTACTTGCGTGCCAGCTTGCGGTAGGCCTTCTTGATTTCCGCGTCGTCGGCATCCTTCGAGACGCCGAGGATCGCGTAAAAGTCCTTTTCGATCCAATCCTGACTTGCCATCAGGCCTCCAACCTTTCGTCAGCCGGTTCGACACTGCCCACTGTCGATTCTCGGCAGTGGGCAGTGTCGATGTGTTATTTGTCGGCGACTACTCGCCGGTGGATACCATCACCTGGGCGGCGCGCAGGATGCGCTCCCCCTTCTTGTATCCAATACGCAGGATCTGTCCCACATGGTCGGCGTCGATCCCCTCAACCGGCTGACGCAGCAGCGCCTCGTGGACGTTCGGATCGAACTCCACACCCGCCTGGTCGATACGCTCCAGTCCGTGAGACTGCAGTACCGCATCGAGCTTGTTCGCGATGGCCGCGAACGGCCCATCGGTCAAGTCCCCGTGCTTGCGTGCGGCGTCCACGTCGTCGAGCACCGGCAACAGGGTTGCCAGCACCGACTGCACCGCTTGGTCGCGCACGGCTTCACGGTCGCGCTCCACGCGCTTGCGGTAGTTCACGTACTCGGCCTGCAGCCGCAGCAGGTCGTTGCGCAGCTCGGTGACAACCTCGCCCACTTCGTCCTGCTCCGACTGTTCAGCCGATACGCCTGCCTCGTTCAGGATCGCCTCGGCCTGACCCAAAGCGTCGGCGTTCGGCTGCGCCTCGGCAGCCTCCTGCTGGTTCTCCGGCTGCTGGCCGGAGTTGGCGTTCTGGTCCTGTGCCTCGGACATGTTCCCTTACTCCCTACTTCTTGTCGTCTTCGTCTTCGTCAATGACCTCGGCGTCGACGATGTCTTCCTCGGCGTTGGGAGCTTCGCCCTCGCCTGCGGCTGCGGACTCGGCCTGGGTGTTGGCGTAGATGGCCTCGCCCAGCTTGGTCTGCGAAGCCTGCAGCTTCTCAAACGCGGTCTTGACCTCTTCGTCGTTGTCCTGCTTCTCCAGGGCGGCCTTCAGTGCATCCACATCTGCCTGGACTTCGGTCTTGACCTCTTCGGGCAGCTTGTCCTCATTGTCCTTGATCAGCTTGTCCACCGAGTAGGCGGCCTGCTCGGCGGCGTTGCGGGTCTCGGCAGCTTCACGACGCTTCTTGTCCTCGGCTGCGTGCTCCTCGGCTTCGCGCACCATGCGCTCGATGTCATCCTTGGACAGCGAGGTGCCGCCGGTGATGGTCATCGACTGCTCGGTGCCGGTGCCCTTGTCCTTCGCCGAAACGTGCACGATGCCGTTGGCGTCGATGTCGAAGGTGACCTCAACCTGCGGGATGCCGCGCGGAGCCGGGGCGATGCCGGTCAGCTCGAAGGTACCCAGTGCCTGGTTGTCGCGGGTGAACTCGCGTTCGCCCTGGAACACCTGGATGGACACCGAAGGCTGGTTGTCCTCGGCGGTGGTGAAGGTTTCCGAGCGCTTGGTCGGGATCGCGGTGTTGCGTTCGATAAGCTTGGTCATCACGCCACCCTTGGTCTCGATGCCCAGCGACAGCGGAGTCACGTCGATCAGCAGCACGTCCTTGCGTTCGCCCTTGAGCACGCCGGCCTGCAGGGCGGCGCCCACGGCCACGACCTCATCCGGGTTCACACCCTTGTTGGCTTCCTTGCCGGCCATTTCCTTGACCAGTTCGGCCACCGCTGGCATACGGGTCGAACCACCCACCAGGATCACGTGGGCAATGTCCGACACCTTCACGCCGGCTTCGCGGATGACGTCCTGGAACGGCTTCTTGGTCCGTTCCAGCAGGTCCGCGGTCAGTTCCTGGAACTTGGCGCGCGAGAGGTGCTCATCCAGGTGCACCGGACCGTCGGCGGTCACCGACAGGTACTGCAGCGAGATGTTGGTGCTGGTGGCCGAGGACAGCTCCTTCTTGGCCTGCTCAGCGGCTTCCTTCAGGCGCTGCAGGGCGATCTTGTCCTTGGACAGGTCAGCACCCTTGCTCTTGGCCTGGGCCAGCAGCCAGTCAACGATGCGCTGGTCCCAGTCGTCGCCGCCCAGGCGGTTGTCACCGGCGGTGGCGCGAACCTGAATGGTCGAGAAGTCGTCCTCGTCCTTGCCAACTTCCAGCAGCGAGACGTCGAAGGTACCGCCACCCAGGTCGAAGACCAGGATCAGTTCATCTTCCTTGCCCTTGTCCAGGCCGTAGGCCAGGGCCGCGGCGGTCGGCTCGTTGACGATGCGCAGCACGTTCAGGCCAGCGATTTCGCCGGCTTCCTTGGTGGCCTGGCGCTCGGCGTCGTTGAAGTAGGCCGGAACGGTGATGACCGCGTCGGTCACCTTTTCACCCAGGTAGGACTCGGCGTCGTTCTTCAGCTTCATCAGCGTACGGGCCGAGATTTCCTGCGGGGTGTACTTCTTGTCATCGATCTCGATGGTCCAGTCGGTGCCCATGTGGCGCTTGACCGAGGCGATGGTGCGATCGATGTTGTTCACGGCCTGGCGCTTGGCGATGTCACCGACCAGGACTTCGCCGCTCTTGGAGAAGGCGACGATCGAGGGGGTGGTGCGGTTGCCTTCAGCGTTGGCGATAACGGTCGGCTCGCCGCCTTCCAAAACGGAAACGACCGAGTTGGTGGTTCCGAGGTCGATACCTACGGCACGCGACATAATGGCTCTCCTTTGCCTTGGTTAAAACTGACTAACGCTGGGGCGTTTTACCCCGGTTGAGCGTTCCGCACTCAAGTTTACTCTCGAGCGTTTCGCTGTCAAATCAAACTTGAGTGATGGTGACTCAACTTTGCGTTCTGTCATGTTCAACGGGCCCGGAGCCACAATCATTCCCCGTGGCGAAAGATTTTTTGGAAAATTCTTTTGCCAGGCCCGTCCCCGGCTCGTTTCCCCGCCCAGCCTGCGGCCTGCCGCCTGCCCATCTACCGCCGGGTCGTGGGAACCAGCACTGCACGGGACAATGGAGAACAGGGCATTGGACAATGCAATTGAGCACGAAAACCAAGAAGGGAAGCCACCGATGAAATCGAAGAACCGCTGGAAGGATCTCTCCCCCGCCCGGCGTGCGGTGCTGGTTGCCCTGGCCGCCCTACAGCTGCTGATCCAGGGAATCGCGCTGCGCGACCTGGCCGCGCGCGGTCAGCACCGGATCAACGGCTCGAAGAAGCTGTGGGTGGCCGCAACCTTTATCAACTTCGCCGGCCCGCTGGGCTACCTGCGTTGGGGGCGCAAGCAGCCCTGAGCCGCCCGGCGGCCCAATCCGGCTCCTGCGGGGATGGCAAAGCCCGGCAACGCGATGGCGTTGCCGGGCTTTGTCGGCTGTGGTCCCAGCCGTGGATCTTCCGTTGTGCGCTGCGCCGGACCCATCTGGACCTGGCGCGTGCGGCCGGTGAACTACCGGGAATTAGTGGCCGGGCTGGTGGCGCGGCGGGGACGACGCGAGCGACTGCGGTTCGCCCCGGCGGCCGGGCGGGATTCGCTGGCCCCGCGGGTGTTGCGGCTGCGCCCACCGTCCTTGGGTGCGGACTTCTCACGGTTCGCACCGGCTTCGGGGCGTCCGGCGCCGGAGCGGCGGGTGCCCGAGGCGCGGGAGGACTCGGTCTTGCCGCGGCGGTTGCCGCCGCGGGCGCCCTGCGCCGTCTTGGGGCCCTGGCGCTTGGGCTGCTGCTTCACCGGCGCCTCGTAGGCCACCAGTTCGGCCACTTCCCCAACAACCTCGGCCACGGCCGGCGAATTGCGGTCCACCTTCTCAAAGGGAACCTTCAGTCCGGCCTGCTTGAGCAGCTGGGCCACATCCCCCTGCTGGTCGGTGGTGGCGATGGTGACCACGGTGCCGTCGGAGCCGGCACGGGCGGTGCGTCCCGAGCGGTGCAGGTAGGCCTTGTGCTCTGCCGGCGGGTCAATGTGCACCACCAGCTCCACCCCGTCCACGTGCACGCCGCGGGCGGCGACGTCGGTGGCCACCAGCACCTTGGCCGAGCCGTCGGAGAACGCGGCCAGGTTGCGGTCACGGGCGTTCTGGCTCAGGTTGCCGTGCAGGTCCACGGCCGGGATGCCGGCCTTGGAAAGCCACAGCGCCATCTTCTTGGCGTGGTGCTTGGTGCGCATGAACATGATGCGCCGGCCCACACCGCTGGCCAGGGTACGCACCATCTCCTTCTTTTCCTCCGGATCCACCACGAAGACGCGGTGCTCCATGGTGTTCACGGCGGCCTTCGGCGCATCGACCGAATGCACGGTGGGGTTGTGCAGGTAGCGCTTGACCACCTTGTCCACCCCGTTGTCCAGGGTGGCGGAGAACAGCAGGTGCTGGATGCCCTGCGGGGTGCGGTCCAGGATGCGGCGCACCACCGGCAGGAAACCCATGTCGGCCATGTGGTCGGCCTCGTCGAGCACCGAGACCTCGACCTCGGACAGGTCCACGATCTTCTGCCCCATCAGGTCATCCAGGCGTCCGGGGCAGGCGATGACAATGTCCACGCCCTCATTCATGGCCTTTTCCTGGCGCGACTGGGCGACCCCGCCGTAGATGACGGTGGTGCGCAGCCCGGCGGCGGCGGCCAGCGGGTCGATGGTCTTGGAAATCTGGGTGGCCAGCTCGCGGGTGGGGGCCATGATCAGGGCGCGCGGGAAACGCGCGCGGCGGCGGCGCGGCTGGGCGGCCAGGCGGGCCACCACCGGCAGGGAGAAGGCCAGGGTCTTGCCCGAACCGGTCTGCCCGCGGCCCAGCACGTCCCCACCGGCCAGGGTGGAGGGCAGGGTGGCTTCCTGGATCGGGAACGGGGAGTCGATGCCCTGCTGCTGCAGGACCGAAACCAGGTTCTGGGGCACACCAAGGGCGCTGAAGGATGCTGTCATGAGACGAACTTTCTCTAGAACTCGCTGATGCGCCGCCTGTGCGGCGCACGGGATCGCCGAAAGCAGGAGAAAGTCCGCAGCCGCGAGGTGCAAAGCCGGCGGAGGGCCGGGTTCACGACGCGTGGCCGCGCGGGCGGATTCGCCCCGGGACCAGTGGGAAATCTAATCAATCGACGCATGCGCCGCGCGGGGCAACCCGGACGATTTCCGGGGCCGGCCGCCAGGGGCGCACAACGTTCAATCCTACCAGCGCCGCCTCGCCCAGACCGTGGTCTACGGCATACCGCCGGCTTCCAGGACCGAGATGTGTACCACGTCGGCTCCGGAAGCCGGGCGCCTACTTCGCCCCGTGGCGCAGCCGGCTGGGCCACCAGATGACGCGCCCGAACTCGTGGACCAGCGCCGGGACGAGCAGGGAACGCACCACCAGGGTGTCCAGCAGCACGCCGAAGGCCACGATGAAGCCCAGCTGGGCCAGGAACATGATCGGGATGACCCCCAGTGCTGCGAAGGTGGCGGCCAGCACCACTCCGGCGGAGGTGATCACCCCGCCGGTCACGGTCAGTCCGCGGCGCACGCCCTCCAGGGTGCCGTGGTGCAGGGCCTCTTCACGCACCCGGGTCATCAGGAAGATGTTGTAGTCCACGCCCAGGGCCACCAGGAACACAAAGCCGAACAGCGGCACCGCCGGGTCGGCCCCGGAGAAGTTGAACACGTGGTTGAACACCAGGGCGCTGACGCCCATGGCCGTGCCGTAGGAGAGCACCGTGGTGAGGATCAGCAGCACCGGGGCGATGATCGAGCGCAGCAGCAGCATCAGGATCACCAGGATCGCGGCCAGGATCAGCGGGATGATCTTGAACAGGTCCGCGGTGGCGGTCGCGTTCGTGTCCATCTGGGTGGCGGTGGTGCCGCCAACCAGCCCGTCCGGGTCCTGCTGGTGCACGGTGTCGCGCACCAGCTGCACGGTGTCCTTGGCCTGATCGGAGTCCGCCGCGTCGGCCAGGGTGATGGAGATCAGGGAGCGGCCCTCAACCACCTGCGGCTCGGCGCCGCGCTCGGCCATGGCCGGGCCGCCGTCCTCGGCCTGCAGGTAGGCCGAATCCACGCCGTCCAGGGCGCTCACATCCTTCAGGATGGCCTCGGCATCGGCTTCGTCCACGATGGCCACCGCCGGGGAGCCGCTGCCGCCCGGGAAGTGCCGGCCGAGCACCTCCTGGCCGTCGCGGGCCTCGGACTGGGAGGTGACCAGGTCACTTTGCGGCACCCCGCTGGCCTGGAGCTGGGTCATGCCCAACGCGCCGGCCAGCAGCACCACGCTGGTCACGATCCACACAATGCGGCTGTGCCGGTCAACGAAGGAGGCGATGCGCGCCCATAGTCCGCCGCTGGTCTTGGCGTGCTGGGCGTGGCCGGCCGGCTTGGGGGCGAAGGGCCAGTAGGCGGCCCGGCCCAGCAGGCCCAGGGCCGCGGGCAGGAAGCTGAGGGCGGCAATGATGGAGAAGATGATGCCGCTGGCGGCGATCGGCCCCAGCGCCTTGTTGGAGTTCAGGTCGGAGAACAGCAGGCACAGCAGGCCCACGGTCACTGTACCGCCGGAGGCGATGATCGGTTCCAGGCAGCCGCGCCAGGCGGTGGCCACCGCCTGCCAGCGCGACTGGCCCTGGCTCAGCGCTTCCTTGTGCCGCGCCACCAGCAGCAGCGAGTAGTCGGTGGCCGCGCCGATCACCAGGATGGAGAGGATGCCCTGGGACTGACCATCCAGCCGAATCCAGCCGGCGTCGGCCATGTAGTAGACCACCACAATCGCCGCGCACAGGGCGACCATGGCGGTCAGCAGCACGGTGAAGGGCAGCAGCACGGAACGATAGACCAGCAGCAGGATCACCAGCACCGCGCTGAGCGCCACGCCCAGCAGCACGCCGTCGATCCCGCCGAACGCCTCGATCAGGTCGGCATTGAACCCGGCCGGGCCGGTGACGTAGCCCTCGGCGCCCTGGGGCAGGTGCCCGTTGAGCAGCGCCCGCAGGCTCTCCACCCCGTCGTCGGCCTTGACCTCACTGGAGATCGGCACCAGCAGTTCCACCGCCTTGCCATCCTCGGCCAGGAACGGCCCGGTCACCTCCCCGTCGAGGTATTCAAAGGACTTCAGCTCTTCGGCCAGGGCCGTGCCGTCCTTGGCGTCCAGCCCGTCCTGGTTGGCCACGACCACCACGGCGGGGATGGCGTCACTGGTGCGGAACTTCTCCTGCCATTCCAGGGCCCGGGTGGCCTCCGCGTTGGCCGGCAGGAATGCGGCCTGGTCGTTGCTTTGCACGTCGGACAGCTTGCCAAAGGTCGGTCCGCCGATGCCGGCGACGGCCAACCAGATGATGACCAGCACCGCGGCCAGCAGGGCGCGCAGTCCGTTTTTGGGTTTGCCGTTTGCAGATGGTGCGCCGGTTCTCGAGGATGCCATGGCCGGTTTCCTTCGGGTCGAGGCCGCGCCGCGCCCGGTGCGCGGAGCGTGTGCCGTAGGGGTCAAACTAATTCCATCATCGAACTATATCATTGGTTATAGAATGTGCCTATGGACCCCACCCCTTCCTATGAACTCGTCCTGCAGCTGCAGCAGTTCGCCCAGGCCTCGGACCGCTACGTGGAGTCCACCGCCAGCGCCCACAGCTCGCACCGCACCGACATGAACGCGCTGGGCGTGATCATGCGCTACCAGCGCGCCGGGTCGCTGCCCTCACCCCGGGATCTGTCCCGGGAGCTACAGCTGAGCGCACCGGCCACGACCGCCATGCTCGACCGGCTGGAGCGGCTGGGCTACATTGAGCGCCGGCGCACCGATGCCGACCGGCGGGTGATCCGCATCGCCATGACCGAGCTCGCTCAATCCAGCGGGCAGGAAATGTTCGCCCCGCTGGCCCGCAAGCTGCACCAGGTCATCCAGGGATATCCCAGCGAGCAGGTCGAACTGATCACCCAATTCCTGCGCGAGGCCACCGCCGGGGTGGACGAGGTGCGCGAGGCTACCGCGTCACAAATCCCCACACGAAAACGCGCCTAGTCGCTCCGGCGATTACGCTGTTTCGGTGACTCTTCCCCTCTGGTTCTCCCTACTGGGTGCCGCGGTGGTCATCAGCTTCACCCCGGGCGCCGGGGCCATCAACACCATGAGCAACTCGATTCGGGTGGGCTGGCGCCGCTCGCTGTGGGGCATCATCGGCCAACAGCTGGCCCTGCTGATCCACGTGGCCATCGTGGCGGCCGGGGTAGGGCTGCTGGTCAGCCGTTCTCCGGTGCTCTTTGAGGTCATCCGCTATGCCGGTGCCGGCTACCTGGTCTACCTCGGGGTGCGCATGCTGCTGGCCCGTCCGCAACCGGAACAGCTGCAGGACGCAGCGCCCGCCGGGCGGCTGTACATGGTGCGTCAAGGCCTGCTGGTGAATCTGCTCAATCCCAAGGCGATCGTGTTTTTCCTGGCGCTGACCCCGCAGTTCATCCGGCCCGATGCGCCCCAGCTGCCCCAGTACCTGGTGTTCATGGCCACCATTGTCCTGGTGGATGTGCTGGTGATGTTCCTGTTCTTCGCCGCCATGGCCCGCACCTTCCAACGATTTACGGCCACCGTGCGCGGCGCGCGAATCCAGAACATTGTCTTTGGCACGCTGTTCATCTTCGTTGCGGTGCTGCTGGTGCTGGCGCGCTAGTGAATTGTTGTCGATTCGTTGCGCGCGCATCGGGGCGTCACCCTCGAATGTGTCGGCCAATTCACCCTAGACTTGTCTCATGTTCCGGATAATGACGGTGTGCACGGGCAACATCTGCCGCTCGCCCATGGCCGAATTCATGCTCAAGAACGCCCTGGAGGACGCGGGAATCGGCGACGTCGAGGTGTTCTCCCGCGCCGTGACCGACGGGGAGATCGGCAACCCCATTGACCAGCGCGCCGAAGCGACGCTGCGTTCCCACGGCCTGAGCGGTGAGGGACATGTGGCCAGCCAGCTCACGGCCGAGGAACTGGGGTCGGTGGACCTGATCCTGGCGCTGGACACCGACCATTTTGAGGCGCTGGTCCCGGATTTGTCGAACATCTCCCAGGAGCGGCGTCCGCAGCTGCGGATGCTGCGTTCCTTTGACCCGCAGTCCGCCGCACAGCCCCACGACGCGCAGGGCATCTATGACCCCTGGTACGGGGACGCCGCGGACTTTCGTGAAACCTGGAAGATGATTGCCGCCAGCCTGCCGGCGCTGGTCGACTACGTTCGGAGCAACACCGCCTCCCGTGGAAACCGTTAAACCACTGATTATCGCCCTGGACGGGCGCTCCGGGGCGGGCAAGAGCTCACTGGCTGCGGCCCTGGCCGCGGCCTGGGGACCCGAACGGGTTTCCATCCTGCACCTGGAGGACCTATACTACGGCTGGGATTCGCTGCAGGAAACCTGCACGCGCTATGCCGTGCTGCTGCGCCGGATCCGAGCGGGCCAGCCGGTGAGCTGGCCGCGCTGGGACTGGCAGGCCAACGCCCCGGCGGCCGAACACATCCACTTCACCCCCAGCGAGATTGTGCTCGTCGAAGGGGTGGGGGCCCTGTGCGCCGAAGCGGTATCGGAGATTGACCTGGGCATCTGGCTGCAGGCCGGGGCCACGGTACGCCGGGAACGCGCGCTGCGCCGCGACGGGGAGGTCTTCGCCCGGCACTGGGCGCGGTGGGCCGATCAGGAGCAGGACTACCTCAGCGCCGCAAACCCGGCAGCCACCGCCAACGTGCACCTGCGCTCCGATGCCCCCGACGAGGATGCTGCCCTGCACCAGCTGCGCCGGCTGGCGCGGTTCCTGCCCGCCCGGGTACGGGTCAAGCTGCCCGCCACCTGGCTGCGGGCCGCGGTGCGCCATGAGCGTGAGCTGCCGGTGCCCGGGGATGTGGCCGCCGTCTTTGAGTCGCTGGCCGAGCACTGCCGGCAGGCGGCACTGCTGGAATCCACCAGCCACCGGCTGCAGGACCCGTTGGGCCGCAACCGCTATACGGTGCTGGCCCTGGCCCAGGAACCGGAGGCAGCGCTGCTTTCGGCCACCGCGCAGGGCACCGAGCTGCGTTCGGGCAACGCGATGCTCCGGCTGGGCCCCGAGTTCTTTGCCGCCCTGGGCGGGATCTGGCCCTCGGAGACCGAGCCGGGGGCGGAGCCTGCCCCCGCGGCAGAGCCGCCGGCCCCGGACCCGCAATGGGTGGGCTACCTGGGCTATGAGCTCAAGCGCGAAGTGGGTGCGGCGGATGTGGCGGCCCGGCTGCCCGATGGTTCGCTGCGCCCGGACGCGCAGTTCTTTGAACCGGACACCGTGCTGATTGTTGATCACCTGCGCGCCCGGCTGACCGTGCGCGCCCCAGGCCACCTGCTGGAGCCGACCCTGGCCCGTCTGCAGCGGCTGCAGCTCAAGGTGCGGGAGCCCGGGCCGCTGCCGGTGCCGGTGTTCAGCTGCCGCGACACCCCCGAGCAGTACCGGGACAAGGTGCGCCGGGCGCAGCACGAAATCTGGCAGGGCAACAGCTATGAGGTGTGCCTGACCACCGAACTGCGCGCCACCGTGGAGCATTTCTCCGCCTTCGAGGCGTATAGCCGGTTGCGTGAATCCTCCCCGGCCCCGTTTGCGCACTACCTGCGCCTGGGCTCCCTGGAGGTGGCCAGCATCTCCCCGGAACGCTTCGTGAGCATCTCGGGCACCGGCAAGCTGCGCGCCGAACCGATCAAGGGCACCCGTCCGCGCGGTCAGGATCCCTCCAGCGATGCGGCGCTGCGTGAAGATTTGGCCTCCCATCCCAAGGACCGGGCGGAGAACATCATGATCGTGGACCTGCTGCGCAACGACCTGTCCCACCATGCGGTGCCCGGGACGTTGTCGGTCACCCGCTTGTGCGCCATCGAAAGCTACGCCACGGTGCACCAGATGGTCTCCACCATCGACGCGCAGCTGCGAGAACCGGCGCTGGCCGCCGCGGCGCTGCGCGAGGCCTTCCCGCCCGGGTCCATGACCGGGGCACCAAAACTGTCGACCATGCACATCCTGGACCGGCTGGAGGAAAACCGGGCGCGGGGACTGTACTCCGGGGCGGTGGGCTACCTGGGCGCAGATGGCGGCGCCGACCTGGCGGTGGTGATCCGCACCCTGGTCTGCGACCGGCTTGGGGACGGGTCCTGGCAGCTGAGTCTGGGATTGGGCGGGGCGATTACCGCGGACTCGGATCCGCAGGAGGAATGGGATGAGGTGCGCACCAAGTCGGTGGGCGTGCTCAGCGCCCTGGGGGCGCGCTTCCCGTACTAAGGGCGGTGCCGCTCCTACTGCAGGGTGGCGGTCAGCCGGGCGGCGTTGTCCACCCAGCGCTGCAGCCGCGGACGCTTCTCCCACTCCTCCAGGGTCAGTTCCTTGGAGATGCTGCGGTAGTGGGCCTGCACCTGGTTGACCTGATCCACCGTTTGCGCGCCGAGCAGCATGACCGAGATCTCCATGTTCAGGCTGAAGGATCGCATGTCCATATTCGAGGATCCCACGACCGCGACCTCGTCATCGACGGTGAAGCACTTGGCGTGCAGCACCATCGGGGCCGGGTACAGGTAGATGCGCACCCCGGCCTCCAGCAGCACCTGGTAATAGGACTGCTGGGCGTGGTGCACCAGGAACTGGTCCCCGGACTCGCATACGAACAAATCCACCTCAATGCCGCGCTGCGCCGCGGTGGTGATGGCGTAGAGCATTGAATCATCGGGCACAAAATAGGGGCTGGTGATCTTCAGGCGTTCGGAGGCCGAATAGATCAGCGTGTTGAACAGGCGCAGGTTGTTCTCATCCTCATACCCCGGCCCGCTGGGCACCACCTGGCCCACGGTCTCCCCCGGCACATCGCTGGCTGGCAGCGGGTAGCGGGCGTCGGTCAGGTCCTGCAGCACGTCATCGGTGTCGGCCTCCTGCCACCAGTCGGTGGCGAAGACCACGTCCAGGGAACGCACCAGCGGGCCGCGCACCTGGATCATCAGCTCCACCCATTCACGCCCCACCTTGTGCGAGCTGAGCCGCTTGTAGCCCGGCTCGATCAGGTTTTGGCTGCCGGTGAAGGCCACTTCCCCGTCCACCACCAGGATCTTGCGGTGATTGCGCAGATCCGGGCGGCGCCAGCGGCGCCGGAACGGGGCCACCGGCAGCATCCGCTTCCATTCGATGCCCGAATCCTTCAGCCGCCGCTTCAGCTGCCCGTACCCGGCCACCCGGGCGGTGCCCAGGTGGTCAAACAGCAGGCGCACCACCACCCCGCGCTTGACCGCGGCCTCCAGGGAATCCAGGACCGGGCCGACGAAGTCCGGGTCATCGCCCATGATGTAGAACTGGATGTGCACGAATGTCGTGGCCTTGTCGATCTCCTGGCGCATCGCCTCCAGCGAGGCACGGTAATCGGAGATCACCTCCACCTCGTTCCCGCCCTCCAGCGGCAGCGCCCCCAGGGTGCGGTTGAGCACCGCGGCGGACTCAATCCATTCCTCATCACTGTGGAATTCGACCGGCGAATCCATGTGGGAGGTGGCCTGCAGGATTGCCTCATTGGCGCGGCGCTGCTTCTCCAAGCGCCGGCGGGAGAGGCGCGGGTTGGCAAAGAGCAGGTAGAGGATCAGCCCCACGACCGGGATGAAGAAGATCGCCAGCAGCCAAGCCATGGCGGTGGTGGGCCGGCGGTTGCCCGGAACCACTCCGATCATCACGATACGCACCACGATGTCGAAGGTCACCGCCAGCGCCCAGACCGTCGGGCCCAGCTCCCGCAGGAAGTTCTCACCTAGCATCATGCGGCCAACTCCTGCCCTCGTGCTTTCCACCGGGGCGTCTTTCCCGCGGTCATCGTGCGTTTTGCCTATCGCTAGACTACCCAATTCCCCGGTTCAAGGCGGTGTCGGTTGCGGCGAGTTATCCGAAGCACCGGCGGGATTCGATAATCTAGTACCTATGAGTTCATTGGTTTTCCTCGATCCGTCCTATCCGGCCGGTCGACTGGCGGACATTAACGCGCCGCAACTGCCCGTGACCGCCCAGGGTGTTTCCCGTGGTGACGGTATCTTCGAATCGATGCTCTACAAGCACCAGAGCGTGCGCAAGATCGACGCGCACCTGGCCCGCCTGCAGTCCTCGGCCCAGCTGTGCGACCTGGAGATCCCCGACGAGATCCAGTGGCGTGCGGCCATTGACACCGCCATCGCGGACTTTGATGCCACCGGCGGGGCCGATGAGGCCGTGGTGAAGCTGGTGGCCGCCCGCGGGGACGCGGACAGCGACCCGGCCCTGTGCTGGGTGACCGTCACCCCGGCCCCGACGCTGGGCCAGGCCCAGCGGGATTCGGGTGTGGACGTGCTGCTGCTGGATCGCGGCTATGATTCGAAGATCGCCGAACGCGCGCCCTGGCTGCTGATGGGAGCCAAGACGCTGTCCTACGCGGTGAACATGGCGGCCCTGCGCTATGCGCGGGCCCACGGTGCCCATGATGTCATCTTCACCTCCTCCGACGGTGCGGTGCTGGAGGGCCCGACATCCACCGTGCTGATGGCCCAGCGAGATGGGCAGACCAAGCGCCTGCTCACCCCGCTGCTGGAAACCGGGATCCTGCCGGGCACCACCCAGGCGGCGATCTTCGCTGCCGCCGCGGAGGCCGGCTGGGAGTTGGGGTATGGTCCGCTGCGTCCCGAGGACCTCTACCAGGCCGACGTACTGTGGCTGGTTTCCTCGGTGCGCCTGCTCACCCCGGTGAATTCGCTGGACGCCAAGCCGCTGCGCTTCGACGCCGAACTGCACGCGGAGCTGAGCGAACTGGCCGATCACCTGGCCTAACCGAGCACGCAAAAACGGGGGGAGCAGTCCATGGACTGCTCCCCCCGTTTTTGGTGCGCTATCCCCAGACCAGGCTCCAGGTCCCGGCCAGCACGGCGGCGGCCACCGCCAGCGCCCCCACCCCGAGCCCGGCACCGATCACCAGCACGTCACGCCCCCCGAAGTCCGGGGTGCGCAACCAGCTGCGCCGCCCGGCGCCGAAGCCCTTGGCTTCCATGGTGATGGCCAGTCGCCCGGCCCGGCGGATCGCCTGCACCAGCAGGGCCAGCACCTGCCCCAGGTTCGCGCGCAGGCGCTGGGCCGGGGACCCGAAGTTCCCCACCCCGCGTGCCCGGCGGGCCAGGGTCAAGGTGGTGAACTCCTCCACCAGCAGGCCCAGCAGCCGCATTCCGGCCAGCGCCCCGAGCACGAAGCGGTGCGGCACGCGCAGCTGCTGGGACAGGGCCGAGCCCAGGTCGGAGGGGTTGGTGGTGCTCAGCAGCAGCACCATCGGCACGGCCATCGCCATGGCGCGCATGCCGGTGGCGATGCCGCCGGCCAGGGAGCCCTCGGTGATGGTGAAGACCCCCAGGTCCAGCAGCAGCGCCCCGGAATCCTCCCCGACCAGGCTGATCCCCCAGGCGGCGGTCAGCCCGGCCAGCAGCAGCGGCCAGGCGCGCAGCAGGAAACGTGGGATGCTCAGCCGCGCCAGCGGCAGCATCAGCAGGGTCGCGGTGATCACCACCAGGCCCGAGACCCAGTCAATGGTGGCCACCAGCGGGATGGTGGTGGCCACGATCGCCGCCAGCTTCGCCAGCGGGTTGCGCCGGGCCAGCCAGCTGTCGCCCACCGCGGATCCCAGCAGCGGGTCCGGCCCGGGGGCCTCGGCCCGCGGGGCGGGGGCCTGCAGCTCAAGTTCCCGGGCGCCCAACGCCCGGGCGAAGTGCCCGTCATGGGTCACCGCGATCACGGCGGTGCCCTGCTCGATCACCTCGATGAGCAGCTCGGCCACCTCCCGCCAGGTGTTCGCGTCCTGCCCGAAGGTCGGCTCATCCAGGATCAGCACATCCGGGCTGGCGGCCAACACCGTGGCCACCGAGAGCCGGCGCTTCTCCCCGCCGGAAAGCGTGTACGGGTTCGCCTCGGCCAGGTGGTCCAACCGCAGCCGGGTCAGCAGCGCGGCGGTGCGTTCGGCGATCTGCTGTTCATCAAGCCCGGTGCCGTCCTGCCCATCCCGTTCCCCCTTCGCCCGGCGCGGCCCGTAGGCCAGTTCGTCGGCAACGCTCTGGGTGACAAACTGGTGTTCGGGCTCCTGGAAGACCGTGCCGATGCGGGCCACCAACTGCCCGGCCCGCCAGAGGAATGGCTTGTCCCCCGCCTCACCGGCCAACAGTTCAGTGGCGTGCAGCCGGCCGCTGGCCGGCTCCAGCAGCCCGCCCAGGGTCAGCGCCAGGGTCGACTTGCCCACCCCGTTCGCGCCGCGGATCACCAGTGCGCCGCCGGCGGGCAGTTCCAGGTCCACCGCCGCGGTCAACGGGGCCTTCTTTGAACGCCTGGCCTGCAGCGCGTTGGCCCGCAACAGGCCACCGCCCGGACTGGTGCGTGGGGTACGGGTGTGCGGGACGTAGCCGGGCACCCAGATCCCGGCCTCGGCCAGCTCCCGGCGCAGCGGCTGGTCGCTCAGCAGCGCCTGCGGGGCCACGTCATGGCTGATCCCGCCGCCGGGCTCCAGCACCAGCACCCGGTCCACGTGTTCCACCCAGGTCTCCACCCGGTGCTCGACCACGATCAGGGTCGCTGCCGTGCGCTCGGCGGCGTTGAGCACCGCGTCGCGTACCCCCAACGCGCCCTCCGGGTCAATGTTGGCGGTGGGTTCATCCAGCAGCATCAGCCCCGGGCGCATGGCCAGGATCCCGGCCAGGGCCAGGCGCTGCTTCTGTCCCCCGGACAGCTGCTGGGTGGGGTGTTCCGGCGCCAGCTGGCCCAACCCGACCGCCTCCAGTGCCAGGGGAATGCGCCGGGAAATCTCCTGCGGGTCCACCCCGAGGTTTTCCGCCCCGAAGGCCACGTCGTCTTCCACCCGGGCCTGCACGATCTGGGTTTCCGGGTCCTGCTGCATCAGGCCCACACCCTGGCGCGGCCCGAACGCGTCCTGCTCCCCCACCAGCAGCTGCCCGGTGCACCCGGCCAGCTCGGTAACATCCAGGACCCCGGCCATGGCGTGCAGCAGCGTGGATTTGCCCGCGCCGCTGGGTCCCAGCAGCAGCACCCGCTGCCCGGCCGGAATCTCCAGATCCAGGGCGTGCAGGGCCGGTTGCTGCCGGTCGGCGTGCTTCCAGCCGAACCCGCGCGCGCTCACGGACAGGGCACCGGATTCCAGCTGGGGCAGCGCGGCGTGGTTCGTGATGCCGGCGGTCATTGCTTCGCCCGCCCAAAGACCGGTTCGCGGTTCGCCCTGCGGCTGGGCAGCGCGGAAAGCGCCCCGGTGGCCGCCAGCGCGCGGGTGGCGAAGTAGGACAGGATGCCGGCAATCACCAGGCCGGAGAGGCTCATCGCCGCCACGTGGAAAAGCTTCATGCTCGCGGTGTATTCCGCGTAGTAGGCCATCAGGTAGGCCTCGCTTAGCGCACCGAACAGTCCGGCGCCCAACCCCGCCAGCATCGCCACCCCAAGGCTCCACACCCGGTAGCGGAAGAGCGCGAACACCACCTCGGCGCCCAGCCCCTGGACAATGCCGGAAACCAGCACGGTGATGCCCCACTGCGAGCCCAGCAGCGCGGAGATCACCGCGGCCAGCAGTTCACAGTACAGGGCGGCGCCGGGCTTGCGGATGATCAGGGCCCCGAGCACTGCCGGGAAGAGCCACATCCCGGCCACGAAGGCGCTAGCCGGCGGGAAGGCCACAAAGGCCAGGGAAATGAAGCCGTAACCGGCGTTCCAGCCCCAGAACACCACGCCCGAAGCCACGGCGATCACCGAGGCGACGACGATGTCGGCGACCTTCCACGAGCTGCTGGCCCGCAACGGTGTTGTTGTCACTTGAATATCCTCCTGAATCAGGAGGGGAGCATGTATGCGAACCGGGGCGCGTCCCCGGGGGCATACCTGAGATTCTCGACTTCCTTCGCCGGTACTAGCCGGGGCAGGTTCGAGGGTCTGCGATCTATCGCACTCTCAGCGTCTTTTACCCTTACGCCTGCCGTGACGCGCCTGGCGGCACGGCAGCGGGCTGGTATGACGCTCCCCTGTCGGTTTATGTCTGCGTTGCCACCATACCCCAGGATGCCGGTCGGGCAGAACCCGCACCGGCGACCGGTTTGAGGCGGACGTCATATTGCTCTTGCTCCCGCGGCCAGGCGCCGCCTAGCGGGAGCGGGTGAGCACCGGTTCCCGGTGGGCCCGGCGGCTGGGCAGGGAGGCCAAGGCACCGGTGTTGGCCAGCATGCGGGTGAGGAAGAACGAGCAGATCCCGGCGATCAGCAACCCGGAGACGCTCATCGCCGCCACATGAAACAGCTTCATCCCGGGGGTATAGTGCACGAAGTGGGCGGTGATGTAGGCACCGTTGAGGGCGCTGAGGAAGCCGGAGCAGAAACCGGCCAGCATGGCGGCGGACAGGTTCCACACCCGGTAACGCAAGAGCGCGAACACCAGCTCGGCGCCCAGCCCCTGCAGCAGCCCGGAGACCAGCACCGTCAGTCCCCAGTGGGTGCCCAGCAGGGCCTCGATGATGGCGGCCAGCAGTTCGCAGTACAGTGCCGCACCGGGCTTGCGAATGATCAGCGCCCCGAGGACCGCGGGGAACAGCCACATGCCCGAGAGCAGCGCGCTGGCCGGCGGGAACGCGGCGAAGGCCAGCGTCACGAAACCGTAACTGGCGCTCCACGCCCAGAACACCACGCCCGAGGCCACGGCGATGACCGAGGCGATCACGATGTCCGCGACCTTCCATGAGGTGCCGCCGGTTCGCTTGGTTGTTGCCATTTTCTTCCATCCTCCTGGTTCAGGAGGGGAGCACATGCGGATGCGCAGGGAGCTGTCCCTGCCGCACATCTGAGATTCTCGACTTCCTTCGCCGGTACTAGCCGGAGCAGGTTCGAGGGTCTGCGATCTATCGCACTCTCAGCGTCTTCCACCGGTCCCGGCCACCGGCGTTTGCTGCGCGGTGAGCCTCGGGGACGGTATGACGCTCCCCTGTCGTTTCTTGTCAGCAGATTGCGCCGGCGATCCGTGGATCACCCGATGCCATGTCTGCGATGCCACCATAGCTCAGGATATGCTTTCGATAGAAAGAGAAGTCCCCATGCGAACAGGAGCGCGAAGAATGAAACCAATGATGAAGCTGCTCGCCACCGGCATTTCCCTGGGAGCCGGGTTTGTCGGCAGCAAGCTGGTGGACCGCTTGTGGAAGGGATTCACCGGCAATGACGCCCCGCGCCACGGCCAGGAAGCCGAAGCCGAAGCCTCGATGCGCCAGGCCCTGGCGTTCGCCGTCTTCTCCTCCGTGGTGGCCGCAATCATCCAGGTCCTCACCGACCGCGGCACCCGCAAGGCGCTGGCCAAGCTGAACAAGTAGTTCCCCGGCGTTTGCGCCGTGGACAGGCAGGGCCTCGGAGCACCGTGATGCGGTGCTTCGAGGCCCTTGTTCGTGGTGCCGGCAGTGGCGCTAGTCCTTGTTCTGGCGGCTGGCGTTCTCCACCACGGTGCGCAGTTCGTCGCTGTACAGCGTTTCGCGCTTCACGTGCTTGGTGCGGTACCCGGAACGGCCAATCATGTGCGCGGAGACCGGTGCGGTCAGCAGCTGCACGCCCCAGGCCAGGGCGAGCACCGGCACCACCTGCCAGGAGCGCAGGTGGATGGCCAGCCCGATGAACAGCAGCAGGAAGCCAAGCACCTGCGGCTTGGTGGCCGCATGCATCCGGGTGAGCAGGTCGGGGAAGGTCAACAGGCCTATGCCGGCGATCAATGACATCAGCGAGCCGACGATCATGCAGCCGGCGGCCACAATGTCCAGGAACTGATCCATCACGCATTCCTCTGGTCGGAAACGAACCGGGAGACGGTGACCGAGCTGATGAAGCCGATGGCGCAGGCGATCACCACGAACAGGATGTGGTTGGTGTGCCGGTTCAGGTACATTTCCAGGCACAGGGCGGCGGAGATGATCAGCAGCATCACATCCAGGGCCAGCACCCGGTCCAGGATGGAGGGTCCGCGGGCGACCCGGATCAGGCAGGCCACCGCACCCACCGAGAGCAGCACTCCGCTGATTCCCACGATGATGTAGCTCAACGCTTTGCCTCCTTGGCCTTCTGGCGGGCGCGCTGGGCGATGTCCTTGCGCACCTGCTTGACGTACTCGTACTCGTCGTGGCTGCCGATGGCCATGATCACCCGCCGTTCGATTTCATGGATCTTCGCCCGGGAGCGGGCGACCTTGATGGCGTTGGAGGCGTTGAGGTAATGCAGGTACAGGGTGGAGCTGCGCCGGTCCACCTCCACCACGAACGATCCGGGGATCAGGGTCAGCACGTGCCCGACCGTGGTGACGATCAGGTCCGAGTCGGTGTGCAGGCGCACCGCGATGATGGAGCTGCGGGTCTTCTGGCGCCGGAAAAGCGCCAGGTAGGAAACCTCCAGGCTGGCCGCCACCACCTGCATGATGAACCAGCCGAGCAGCAGGAAGCAGTACCACGGGTTGATGCGCCCCGACAGGCGCACCGGGGGCAGCGGGAACAGGGCGACCAGCAGCAGGGACAGCAGCGCCCCCACGATTAGGGTTCCGGGGGTGAAGTCCTGCCACAGCGCGCCCCAGACCAGGGTCATGAACAGCAGCAGCGGCCACTCCTGGCGCAGTGTGGCGCGGTTGCGCTGGCCCGAGGCCTCATCCAGCGCGTCGGCGATGCGCTGGTCGCGTGGCTCGTCAATACGTTTTGGCATGTGTCCTTCCCCTTTAGCCTGGCGGCAGAACCGCGGTGATGTAGGGGGCCCGGCTCAGCAGCTCGGCGGCCACCCTCTGACAGAAGGCAAAGAGCGGTCCGGCGAACACGGTCAACGCCACCCCGGCGGCGACCAGGGCCCCGGTGGAGTAGCGCATCCCCCAGGGCAGGAACTTCGCCTCCATCTGCCGGGCGAGCCTGGCCCCCAGGATCGGCCCCTGATTGCCCGAGGACTGGATCAGTTCGGTCATCTCCTTGGACTGGTCCACCAAGGACGCCTGCGGGTCCTCCGCCTCGGCCGCCCGGCGCCAGAAGGCGCGGGCCCAGACGCGGATGATGGCCAGCAGGGTCAGCAGGCTGGTCAGCAGCCCGGCGGCGATCACCGCCCAGTTCAGTGCCCCGCCCTGTTCGGTCGCGGCGTGCAGCAGCCCGAACTTGCCCAGGAACCCTGAGAATGGCGGGATGCCGCCCAGATTGATGGCCGGGATGAAGAACAGCACCGCCAATGCCGGGGAAAGGCGGGCCAGGGATCCCAGTTCGGTGATGTTCGCGGTGCCGGCTCGCCGTTCAATCAGCCCGGCGACCATGAACAGGGAGGTCTGCACGATGATGTGGTGGCCCACGTAGTAGATCGTGGCGGCGATCGCGGTTTCGGTGCCGACCGCGATCCCGAAGATCAGGTAGCCGATGTGGCTGGTCAGCGTGAAGGAGAGCATGCGCTTGAAGTCCGACTGGGCCAGCGCACCGAAGATGCCGATCACCATGGTCAGCGCCGAGACCACCAGCAGCACCGAGTTCACTTCCCCGCCCGGAAACAGCAGCGTCTCGGTGCGCACGATCGCGTACACGCCCACCTTGGTCAAGAGTCCGGCGAACACGGCGGTCACCGGGGCCGGGGCGGTCGGGTAGGAGTCCGGCAGCCACAGCGAGAGCGGGAACACGGCGGCCTTGATGCCAAAGGCGATCAGCAGGAAGCTGTGCAGGATCAGCTTTGTCCCCGAATCCAGGTCGGCCAGCTTCAGCGCCAGGTCCCCCATGTTCACCGTGCCGGTAGCCGCATAGATCAACGCGATCGCGGTCAGGAACAGCACCGAGGAGACCACGGAGACCACCACATAGGTGATGCCCGAGCGGATCCGTTCGGCGGTGCCGCCCAGGGTGAGCAGCACATAGCTGGCGGTGAGGAAGATTTCGAAGCCCACGTAGAGGTTGAACAAGTCCGCTGCCATGAACGCGTTGGACACCCCGGCCAGCAGGATCAGGTAGGCCGGGTGGAAAATCGAGACCGGACCGTGCTCATCCCCGTCGGCCATCCCCTGACTGGTGGCGAACAGCAGCACCGCCAGGGACACCACGGTGGAGACCAGCAGCATGAACGCGCTGAATCCGTCCACCACCAGGGCTATGCCGGTGGGGGTGTCCCACCCGGCGATGGTGATCGCGTAGGTCTGCCCGTTCCAGGTGGCCGCCAGCATCCCGACCTCCAGCAACAGCGTGGTGCACAACACCCCGATGGTGATGATCCGCTGC
Organism: Glutamicibacter sp. BSL13; assembly: GCF_052928425.1. Lineage (NCBI taxonomy): Bacteria > Bacillati > Actinomycetota > Actinomycetes > Micrococcales > Micrococcaceae > Glutamicibacter > Glutamicibacter sp. BSL13. Next base: position 27,115 of record NZ_JAVGCZ010000014.1, on the reverse strand, counting down.
CAGCGCACCTTGCGCCGGGCCAGGAAGGTCGCGCCGGCGCCCAAGATCGGCAGGATGACCGCCAGCGGGGCCAGGGACATGAGCTGTTGCATCTATTCCTCCCCCTCGCGGATCGGTCGGCCTTCCTCATCGACGAATTCGGTGGTGTCTTCCTCCACGGGAGCGTCCTCTTCTTCGTCGTAGGCACTGGCCTGGGAGACGCGGATATCTTCTTCATCGTCCCGCACGGTATCGGCGTTGGTCAGCGACCAGGACCGGTAGATCAACGCGAGCAGGAACGCGGTCACTGCGAAGGTGATGACAATGGCGGTCAGGATCAGCGCCTGCGGCAGCGGATCCGAGTACTCATCGGCCGGCAGGTCCGGCTGAAACAGCGGGGCCTTGCCCATCCTCCCGCCGGCGGTGAGGATCAGCAGGTTCACCGCGTTGCCCAGCACCACGATGCCCAGCAGCACCCGGGTCAGGGTGCGTTCCAGCACCAGGTAGTAGCCCACCGCCAACAGCACGCCGGTGATGACCAGGAAGGTGATGTTCACACTCACCGGCCCACCCCCGTCTGGTAGCTGGCCACCACATCATGGCGGGCCACCGGGGAGCGGCCCTCGGAGAGCTGGTCGATTTCGCTGCCCAGGGATCGCAGCACGTCCTGCACCAGGCCGAGCACCACCAGATACACTCCAATGTCGAAGAAGGTTGAGGTCACGAACTTGTGTTCGCCAAACAGCGGAAGGCTGAACTGCCAGACGTAGGTGCTGAACACCGGGTCCCCCGCCAACAGCGGAATGATGCCGGAGCAGGCCGCCACGGCCAGCCCGCCACCGATCAGGATGTTCGGGGAGACGCGCATCGATTCGGCCAGCTCCACCCGCCCGCCGGCCAGGTAGCGGATGGTCAGCGCCAGCCCGGCCAGCAGCCCGCCGGCGAAACCGCCGCCGGGGTTGTTGTGCCCGGTGATCAAGGTGAACACGCTCAACAGCAGGATCGAATGGAAGATCAGGCGGGTGACCACTTCAAAGACGATGGAGCGGCGTTCGGCGACCAGCGTGTGCCCGGCGATCAGCCAGTCCTCATTGTCCGAGGTGGCGAACTTGCGGGCCAGATCCAGGCGGGCCTGGCCGAATTCGCCGGTGGACATGGCCTCCGAACCGTGGTCGATGGAACCGCTTTCCACCTCGCGGGCACGCAGCCGGCGACGGGAGGGCACCGCCACGAAGATCAGTGAGGCCACCCCGGTGGCCGCGGCGGCCAGCACGGTGATTTCCCCGAAGGTATCCCACACGCGCAGGTCCACCAGGGTCACGTTGACAATGTTTGAGCCATAGCCCTCGTGGTAGGCCAGGTCCGGGAAGGCCAGCGAGATCGGCGCCTCCTGGCGCGCCGCCATCATTCCGATGGCAACATATACGGTCATCAGCGCCAGGGCGGTGGCCAGGACGGCCCGTCCCAGCTTGATCCGGGAGATGCCCACCCACAGCCGCTTGGGCAGGGCGCGCAGGGCCAGCACGAACGCGACCAGCACAATGGTCTCCACCAGCAGCTGGGTCAGCGCCAGGTCCGGTGCGCCCTGCAGCGCGAAGATGGCGACCATGCCAAAACCGGTCACCGAGACCATCAGCACCGCCATGAAACGCTTCGAGGCGCGGATCGCCGCGATCGCCCCGACGATCATGATGGCGCCGATGACGATCTGGGCGGGATGGTCGGCAATCACCCACTGATCGGGCCAGGGGGTGGGCACGGTCAGGGCGATGCTCAGCGGAACCACCATCGCCACGGCCAGGATCACGCCCAGGTAGAAGGAGAGCGAACCACGCTGGGTCCGCCCGGTCACCCAGATCGCCAATTCGTCGGTCAGGTTCACGATGCCGCGGTAGGCTTCCTCCGCGGCCGGCAGCCGGCGGTGCAGGCGGGCCGAATAATCCGCCCGCGCCCGTCCCACGAACAGCAGCACACCGCCGAGCACGGCCAGGACGCTGAGACCCAGGGCCGGGGTGAAGCCGGCCCACAGGGCCAGGTGCACCTCGATCGGCTGCGGGTAGAGCCCGGCGGCGTGCTTCACCAGCGGCTCCACCAGGCCGGGCAGCACGCCCAGCACCACGGTTCCGGCGGTGAGCACCAGCAGCGGGGCCAGGAAGATCAGCGAGGGGCGCTTGCAGGCGGTGGGCTGCATGCCGCGCTTGCGTCCAAAGGCGCCAAGCACGAAGCGCAGCGAGTAGGCCACGGTCAGGCCCGTGCCGAGCACAATGCCGGCCACCGGGAGCCAGGCCAGCGGCCCGCCCTGGTGCAGCAGCGCGTCGAACACCGATTCCTTGGCCACGAACCCGTACAACGGCGGGATCCCGGCCATGGACGCGGCGGCCAGGGTGGCCACGGTGGCCAACACCGGCATGCTGCGTCCCAGCCCGGAAAGCTTGCGGATGTCACGGGTTCCGGTGTTGTGGTCCACGATGCCCACGGCCAGGAACAAGGTGGCCTTGAACAGCCCGTGCGCCAGGGTCAGGGCCAGGGCGGCAAAGGCGGCATCGGCGTTGCCCAGCCCGAAGATGGAAATGATGAACCCCAGCTGGGAGACGGTGCCGAAGGCCAGGATCAGTTTCAAGTCGTATTGCTTCAGCGCCCGGTAGCCGCCGATGATCATGGTCAGGATGCCGATGCCCACGGCCAGCGGCCCCCAGAACATCGTCTCGGAAAAGCCCGGGGCCAGGCGGGCCACCAGGTAGACACCGGCCTTGACCATGGCCGCAGCGTGCAGGTAGGCGGAGACCGGGGTGGGGGCGGCCATCGCGCCGGGCAGCCAGAAGTGGAAGGGCACCAGCGCCGACTTGGACAGCGCGCCAAGCAGCACCAGGGCCACGGCCACGTCAATGTGTCCGCCCATGGCGCTCAGCTGCGGGGCCGCCGCCACAATGTCTGAAAGCCGGTAGCTGCCGGTGGAGGTCCCCAGGATCAGCAGACCGCCGAGCATGGCCAGCCCGCCGAAGGTGGTGACGATCAGGGCATTCATGGCCGAGCGGCGTGCGGTGATCAGCGCCTGGCTGAAGCCGATCAGCAGGTAGGAAAGCACTGAGGTGATTTCCCAGAAGATGAACATGATGATCACGTCATCGGCGGTGACCAGCCCGGTCATGGCCCCGGCGAAGGCGACCAGCTTGGCCGCGAACGGGCCCACGCCCATGTCGTCGTTCTTGAAGTAGCGGGCACAGTAGACCAGCACCAGGGCGCCGACCCCGAGGATCAGCAGCAACAGCACCGCGGTCAGCGTGTCCAGGCGGAAGTCCAGGTTTACCAGGAACCCGGGGATCCAGGGGATCTGGATTGAGGGCGGGGCGTTCGGCAGCCCGTTGGCCAGGCTGGGATCGGAGGCCAGCACCTGCGGGAACCGGGTGAGCAGCCAGATGAATCCCATTGCGGGAACTACGGCGACAATATAGAACCCATTGCGTCGGAAAATCCGAAAAATCAAAGGGCAGAGCGCAGCAGTTGCGAAAAGCGCAATGAGAATAATTAACACACGTCTCCTCTGTCGACTTGTATGGGGCAGAGTCCGACGATTTACACGGCCGGTCTGTTCATTTTATCAGTGCAAAGGCGCTTTCTACCGTCCGGTAGATCACCTTGCTCGCTCCTGACCACAGAAAATTCGGGAGTGAACGCTTGGACCCAGATTTTCCCCGTTGCCTCGAATTCATGTTCTGATCACCATTAACCGGATACGATGCGAGCATGGAAAGCAACGTGGCGCGGGATCTTGCGCGACCAAAAAACTCGTGGCTTAATACTGCGACTCTGGCCTGGGCCAGCTGGGACTGGGGCCAGGCCGCCATCAACGCCGTGATGACCACCTTTGTCTTCACCGTCTACCTCACCAGTGAGCTGTTCGGATCCACCGATCACGCCTCGGTGGTGCTGGGCCAGGCGCTGACCGTGGCCGGGGTGGCCATCGTCCTGCTGGTGCCGGTAACCGGGATGCGTTCGGACGCGGCCGGGCGGCGCAAGTTGTGGCTGACGGTGAACTCGCTTGTCGTGGTGGCGCTGACCGCCGCCTGCGTGTTTGTTGCCCCGGACCCGAAGTACCTGTGGTTGGGAGCCTCGCTGATCGCCGCGGCCTCGGTGTTCTCCGAGTTCGCCTCGGTGAACTACAACGCGGTGCTCACCCAGATCTCCAGCCCGGCCACGATCGGCAAGGTTTCCGGTTTCGGCTGGGGCATGGGCTACGTGGGCGGGATCCTGGCCTTGGCCCTGGTCCTGTTCGGCTTCGTGGACCCGTTGTTCGAATGGCCCGGGGCGAACACCGAGGATTCGTGGAATCTGCGCTGGGTGGCGATCTTCAGTGCCCTGTGGTTCCTGGTCTTCGCGCTGCCGGTCTTCTTCCGCATTCCCGAGTCCCCCGCCAGCCAGTCCGCGCGCATCCCCCTGGCCAGCTCCTACAAGGTGCTCTTCGGGCGGATCGCCCAGCTGTGGCGGGAGGACCGCAACGCCGTCTTCTTCCTGGGCTCCTCGGCGATCTTCCGTGACGGGCTGGCCGCCATCTTCACCTTTGGCGGGGTGATTGCCGCCGGGACCTTCGGGTTCGCCCTGAACGAGGTGATCATCTTCGCGATTGCCGGGAACGTGGTGGCGGCCCTCGGTGCGCTGGCCGGCGGGTGGCTGGATGACGTGATTGGCCCCAAACGGGTCATCCTGGGTTCGCTGGTCGGACTGCTGGTGGCTGGGCTGGGCGTGTTCTTCTCCCCCGAGGCCAGCGGCTTCTGGTTGTTCGGGCTGCTGTTGTGCCTGTTTGTTGGTCCCGCGCAGTCCGCGTCCCGCTCACTGCTGGCGCGCATGGCCCCGGCGGGCCGCGAGGGGGAAATGTTCGGGCTCTACGCCACCACCGGTCGGGTGGTCAGTTTCCTGGCCCCGGCCCTGTTCACCACCTCGATCGCGCTGGCCACTCCCCTGGTTGAGCCCGGTGCGGCGCAGCGCTACGGGATCCTGGGCATCCTGCTGGTGCTGCTGATCGGGTTGCTGTTGCTGCTGCCGATCAAGACCCCGCGCACCCGATTGGAAGACTAGCCCGCCTCCGGGCGCACGGGCCCGGCGCGGGCAGAATTAGTTTTCCAGGAGGCTGCGATGGAAATTCAGGTGGCTGCGTGAGGCCGTTGGCCCGCGCTGCCCCTGATAGCGGTTGCCGTAGGGGCCAGAACCGTAGGGGTGTTCGGCCGGCGAGGTGAGCTGGAAGAAGCACAGCTGGCCGATCTTCGACCCGGGCCACAGCTTGATCGGCAGGGTGGCCATATTGGACAGTTCCAGGGTGACGTGGCCGGAGAAGCCGGGGTCGATGAACCCGGCAGTGGAGTGGGTGAGCAGCCCCAGGCGGCCCAGTGAACTCTTGCCCTCCAGGCGGGCGGCGATGCCGTTGCCCAGGGTGACCTTCTCGTACGTCGCGCCCAACACAAATTCCCCCGGGTGCAGCACGAACGGCTCATCCGGGTCGACTTCCACCAGCCGGGTCAGTTCCGGCTGGTCGGTGGCCGGATCGATGTGGGCGTACTTGTGGTTGTCGAACAACCGGAAGAAACGGTCCAGCCGCACATCCACCGAGGCCGGTTGCACCATTTCCTCGGAGTACGGTTCCAGGGCGATCTGCCCGCTGTCTATTGACCGACGAATGTCACCATCTGAATACAACACGCCTATAAATTTATCCTGCTGGCGCCCCCGACGGTAACCCGCGGCCGAATGTGGCGCAAATGGGGCGATTGAATCGGCGCAATCCCACATGGCTGTGGGCCACCTTCAGGCACTATCCTTGAAGTGTTGTCGTGCCAAAACCCAAAGGATGGTGTCTTACCAACAATGCGCTCCGTTACCCGGGCAGCCAGTGCCGCGCTGGTCTCACTGCTGTTGGCGGTAGGCGGCCTTTCCGCCGCGAACGCCGCCCCCGCCGATGAGGTGCCCGAGGTCAGTGCCGAGGAGCTGTCCGACAGCAGCAGCTTGTTGGCCTTGATCAACCCCAGCATCAAGCTGCCCGAGGAGGACTACCACCCCAAGGGGCTGCGCAACGTCGCCGGTTCCGGTGATCAGTTGCGCGATGAGGCGGCCGACGCGGTGGAGGATCTGGTGGCCGATGCCCGCAAGGCCGGGCACCCGCTGAAGGTCATCAGCGCCTTCCGTTCCTATGAACGCCAGCAGGTGCTGTTCAACCAGTACCAGGCGAAGTTCGGCACCGAGTATGCCGAACGGATTTCGGCCCGCCCGGGGACCAGTGAACACCAGCTGGGTCTGGCCGCGGATGTTGGCTACAGCGGCAGCAAATGCGAACTGCACGCCTGCTTTGGCCAGAGTCCGGCCGGCAAGTGGATTGCCGAGCACGCCGTGGACTACGGGCTGATTGTCCGGTACCCGGAAGGCGAGGAGAAAACCACCGGCTACCGTTACGAGCCGTGGCACCTGCGCTACATCGGCACCGAGCATGCCCAGGCAATGAAGAAGCTGGACATGGACACGTTCGAAGAGTACTTCCAGCTGCTGGTGGAGAACACCGAGCAGGGCGAGCAGGGCGACCAGGCCGCACAGGAGTCGGTCCCATCCTCCCCCGCCCCGAGCGACAAGGAAGATGATGCGGCATCGCAAGAGGCCAGTGAACCGAGCCCCACGCCGACCTCCCTGCGGGAGCCCGAGGACCTGATGGTGCTGCGGTTCCTGCCGCCCTTCAGGGATTGGGCATTCGGGCTGGGCCAGTAGCTCCTGCCGGCCCTCCCCCAGAACTGCGCGAAGGCCGCCCCACTGGGGCGGCCTTCGTTGTTGGTACCGGTAGGCGGTGCAACGTCGGCTAGTTCGCGCGCACGGGGATGCCGGTGAAGGTCGGCTTGGAGGTGGCTTCGAAGAAGTCGTTGCCCTTGTCATCCACGACGATGAATGCCGGGAAATCCTCCACCTCGATCTTCCACACTGCCTCCATGCCCAGCTCCTCGTATTCCAGGACCTCGACGTTCTTGATGCAGTCCTGGGCCAGGCGGGCAGCCGGACCGCCGATGGAACCCAGGTAGAAACCGCCGTGGCTGTTGCACGCGTCGGTGACCTGCTTGGAGCGGTTGCCCTTGGCCAGCATCACCTTCGAGCCGCCAGCCGCCTGGAACTGCTCCACATAGGAGTCCATGCGCCCTGCGGTGGTCGGTCCGAAGGACCCGGACGCCATGCCGTCCGGGGTCTTGGCCGGGCCGGCGTAGTAGACCGGGTGGTCCTTGAGGTACTGCGGCATCTGCTCGCCGGCGTCCAGCCGTTCCTTGATCTTGGCGTGGGCGATATCGCGGGCCACGACCAGCGGACCGGTCAGCGAGAGCCGGGTCTTGACCGGGAACTTGCTCAGCCCGGCCAGGATCTCATCCATCGGCTTGTTCAGGTCGACCTTCACCACGGAGCTGCCGCCGGTGCCGGTCACCCCGTCGGTGGCCTCCCCGTGTTCGGCCACGGCCGGGTGGGACTCGTCGGGCATGAAGCGGGCCGGGTCGGTTTCCAGCTGTTCAACGAAGACGCCTTCTTCGGTGATCTTCGCCAGCATCTGCCGGTCGGCGGAGCAGGAGACCGCGATGGCCACCGGCATCGAGGCGCCGTGGCGCGGCAGGCGCACCACGCGCACGTCGTGGCAGAAGTACTTCCCGCCGAACTGCGCGCCGATGCCGAAGTTGCGGGTCAGTTCCAGCACCTTCTCTTCCAGGTCGGTGTCACGGAATCCGCGCCCGGTCATGGCGCCCTCGGTGGGCAGCGCGTCCAGGTACTTCGCCGAACCGTACTTCGCGGTCTTCAAGGCCATCTCGGCGCTGGTGCCGCCGATGACGATGGACAGGTGGTAGGGCGGGCAGGCGGCGGTGCCCAGGGAGCGCAGCTTCTCATCGAGGAAGCGCAGCATCGAGTTCTCGTTCAGGATCGCCTTGGTCTCCTGGTAGAGGAAGGACTTGTTGGCGCTGCCGCCGCCCTTGGCCATGAACAGGAACTTGTATTCGGTATCCGCCCCGGGCTTCGTGTTGGCGTACAGGTCGATCTGCGCCGGCAGGTTGTTGCCGGTCTGCTTTTCTTCCCAGGTGGTCAACGGAGCCAGCTGCGAGTAGCGCAGGTTCAGCTTGGTGTAGGCGTTGTAGATGCCGCGTGAAAGCGAAATTTCATCCTGCTCCTCGGAGAGCACCCGCTGTCCGCGCTTGCCCATCACAATCGCGGTGCCGGTGTCCTGGCACATCGGCAGGATGCCGCCGGCGGCGATGTTCGCGTTCTTCAGCAGGTCCAGGGCCACGAACTTGTCGTTCGGGCTGGCTTCCTCATCGTCGAGGATGTTGCGCAGCTGCTGCAGGTGGGCCGGACGCAGATAGTGGGAGATGTCGCGCAGGGCGGTTTCGGCCAGCAACTCCAGGGCCTGCGGGGAAACCTGCAGGAACTTCTTGCCATCTGGACCGGTGGCGACATTGACACCGTCCGAGGAAATCTTGCGGTAGGGGGTGTTGTCCTCGCCGATGGGCAGAAGATCTTCATAACGGAATTCAGGCATGCTCAGTCCTTGCATCTTTTGTGGGTTGCTCGAGAGCCATTTTAGGCTCTCGGCCGCAAAATGCGGATTTGGTGTTTGCGCGGGTGAGCCAAGGGCGACATGCTTGAGGGCATGAGCAACGAAAACCCAGAGGCAACCTCCCAGTCCGGGCAGCCCGAACAGCTGCCGGACATGATCATCGAAACCCCGATGGACCAGGAGCGGGCCCGGCCCAAAACCCACTTCGAGAACATGATCGCCGCGGGCCTGAACAAGCCCGAGCTCTCCGGCTCAGTGGTGGGCGCCTTCATGGCCGCCGAGGTGTATTTCCTTTCCCGCGAGGAAGTCACCGGCGAAAACCCCAACGCGCAGCCCATGTTGCTGACCAATCCCGCCGGGGCGCCGATGGTCGCGGTGTTCAGTTCACTGGAGCGCATCCCGGGCACCTACATTGACCAGGCACCCTACGGTGTGAAGGTGCAGGGGGCCACCATTGTGCGCGCCCTGGAGGGCACCGGGATTGTCATCAATCCCGGTGACGATCTCAGTTTTGAGATTCCGGCCGAGGGTGTGGCGGTGTTGCGTCAGGAACTGGGCAAGGGCCGAGGCAGCCACTAGCCGTCGGCGCGCCGCCGGCACCCGCGCGGGGATGTAATCATGGTCACACCCCGGACAAGCGGTTGGCCGCGGATTTCCGCGGTTCGAGCGCCGCACCTGTGGCCATTGGCGCATGCCACAGGTCATCTTGGCGTCATTGGCTTGAAAACCGGGGCGCTGATTGCGCTATGCTGGGATACGCCCGGGCCGCCAATAGGCCGCTCGGAGCTTTGCGGGCGTAGCTCAATGGTAGAGCGCTAGCTTCCCAAGCTCGATACGCGGGTTCGATTCCCGTCGCCCGCTCGCAAGACCAAACGCCGGGACCCAGCAGGGTCCCGGCGTTTGGCGTCTGGGCACCCATCAGGGAGCCGGGCCCCGCTGGCGCGGGATCGACTCCCAGCCGCCGTCCCAGCCGGTGCCCCATCCGAGCAGCACAATGATCCAGGAGGCCGTCATGACCGGAGTGCTGTCCGGCTTCTCCATCATCTGGGTGGTCATCCTGGTCGGCTACGCGGTCGGACGCACCGGGGTGCTGGGCGACCAAGGCCGGTGGGTGCTGAACCGATTGACCTTCTTCGTGGCCAGCCCCGCCCTGCTGTTTCTGGCCATCGCCGATTCCGAACCAACCCAGGTGCTCGGACCACTGCTGTGGATCGCCACCATTTCGGCGTTCCTCACCGCCGGGATCTATCACCTGGCCACCTTCAAGTGGCTGCAGCGCCCGGCCGCCGAACGCATCGTCGCGGCCATGAGCGCCTCCACCGTGAACTCAGCGAACCTGGGCCTGCCGATCGCCCTGTACGTGCTGGGCGACATGGCCCACGCCGCCCCGGTGATCCTCTTCCAGCTGGCGTTGTACCAGCCGGTGAACCTGGCCATGCTGGATGCAACCACCATCAAGCACCGCACCACCTTCTGGGCGTTGGCCTCGGCCACCGCGAAGAACCCCATGATCATCGGCTCCCTGGCGGGCCTGGTGGTCGCACTGACCGGCGTGCAGCTGCCCGAACTGGTGCTGGCGCCCATTGAACTGATTTCCGGGGCCTCGATCCCGGCGATGCTGCTGGCCTTCGGAATCTCGCTGGTCGGTTCCAAGCCCCTGGACCCGGGCACCGGGCGACGGGCGGACGTGCTGATTGGTTCGCTGGCCAAACTGGTCATCCATCCGCTGATCGCCTGGCTGCTGGCGGCCTTCGTGTTCCGCCTGCCCACGGAAATGATTGTGGCGGCGGTCATCATGGCCGGGCTGCCCACCGCGCAGAACATCTTCGTCACCGCCTCGCGCTATGAACGGGGCGTGGTGATCGCCAAGGACACCGTGCTGATCACCACCATCTGCGCCATCCCGATCATGATGCTGCTGGCGCTGCTGCTGGGCGTGTAGCCCCTGCCTCATCACGGCGGCCATCTCACGCTGCGCCCGCCCTATGCCGCCGGTCGGCCCTGCGCGGTGTGGGCTGTGTCAAGAGTGTGAATTTTTGTGACACCCCCTCCCCGGAAACTCCCCGCCGGACGGCGGGGCAGGGAATACTCGGATACGACCGGGACGTTGTGACGTTCAGGCCATCACCCGCCGCAACCAAACCGAGGGGTTCTCATGAAACGGATTTTCACCGCACTGTCCACCGCAACCGTTCTGGCCTTGTCGCTCAGCGCCTGCGGCTCCTCGAACGATTCGGGCGGCGCTGAGGCCAGCGGCTCCACCTACCAGCAGGTGCAGGAATCCGGGACCCTGACCGTGGGCACCGAAGGCACCTACCGCCCCTTCTCCTACCATGAGGGCAACGAGCTGACCGGCTACGACGTCGAGGTGATCGAGGCCGTCGGCGAGAAGCTGGGGGTCGAGGTCGAATTCGAGGAAACCCAGTGGGATGGCATCTTCGCGGGCCTGGATGCAAAGCGCTTTGACGTCATCGCCAATCAGGTGAGCGTGAACGAGCAGCGCGAAGAGAAGTACTTGCTGTCCACCCCCTACACCGTCTCCAACGGGGTCATCGTGACCAAGTCGGACAACACCGAGATCACCTCCTTCGAATCCCTCAAGGGCAAGAGCACCGCCCAGTCACTGACCAGCAACTGGTATGAGACCGCCAAGGACGCCGGCGCGAACGTACAGGCCGTGGAGGGCTGGGCGCAGGCCGTCACCCTGCTGAAGCAGGGCCGGGTGGACGCCACGATCAACGACAAGCTCACCTACCTGGATTCGCAGAAGAACCAGCCGGATGACGCGATCAAGATCGCAGCTGAATCCGATGACAAGTCCGAGGTTGCCGTGGCGATGCGCAAGGACGACACCGAGCTGCATGAGGCGATCAACAAGGCGCTCGATGAGCTGCGCCAGGACGGAACCCTGGCTGAACTGTCCGACAAGTACTTCGGCAGCGACGTCACCAAGTAGCCTTTTGCCGTGTGCGGGCCCGGCCCGCACACGGCCCGTGCACTGAACGAATGGCGAGGCATCCCCCACCGTGGGGTTCGGCCTATGCGTACACTTGCCCCAAGGAGATTTCCTCGGGGCAAGTTGGCTTAAACCGCAAGGAGAAAGAGGACCGATGGACCAGACATGGCAACTGGTTTTGGATTCACTGTGGCCCCTGGCCAAGGGGGCACTGACCGGAACCATTCCCCTGTCGCTGGCCAGCTTCGCACTGGGACTGATTCTGGCGCTGGTGATCGCGTTAATGCGCATCAGCGCGAACCGCTTCGTCTCTGCGATTGCCCGGATCTACATATCGGTGATCCGCGGCACCCCGCTGCTGGTGCAGCTGTTCGTGATCTTCTTCGGCATGCCCTCGGTGGGAATCACCATTGACCCGTGGCCCAGCGCGATCATCGCGTTCACGCTGAACGTGGCCGGCTATGCCGCGGAGATCATCCGCGCCGCGATCCTCTCGGTCCCCTCCGGGCAGTGGGAAGCCGGCTACACGATCGGCATGTCCCGCACCCGCACTCTTTACCGGCTGATCCTGCCCCAGGCGACCCGGGTGGCGGTCCCGCCGCTGTCCAACACATTCATCTCCCTGGTCAAGGACTCCTCGCTGGCCTCGCTGATCCTGGTCACCGAAATGTTCCGCCGGGCCCAGGAAATCGCCGCGAGCAGCCTTGAATTCATGACCCTGTACCTGACCGCGGCCGCCCTGTACTGGGTGATCTGCCTGGTTCTCTCCACCCTGCAAACCCGCCTGGAAGGAAGGCTTGAAAAATATGTTGCCTAACACCGCAGCCCCGCTGCTCACGGTTACCGGGTTGCACAAGGCCTTCGGCGACAACCAGGTGCTGCGCGGCATCGACTTCACGGTGCACGAGGGTGAAGTGCTGGCACTGATTGGCCCATCGGGCTCCGGAAAGACCACGGCGCTGCGCTGCCTGAACGGGCTGGAGGCCGCCGATTCGGGGACCGTCGCCTTCGCGGGCGGCCCTCAGGTCACCTTTACCCCGCAGCTGCGCAAGAAGCAGGCCTCGGTGCTGCGGGACCGTTCGGCGATGGTGTTCCAGGGCCACCACCTCTTCCCGCACCTGACGGTGCTGCAGAATGTCACCGTGGGGCCGCTGGAGGTGCAGCGCCGGCCCAAGGCCGAGGTGCTGGAGCAGGCCAACGCGCTGCTGCAGCGGGTGGGGCTGGCCGCCAAGGCCAGCGCCTATCCCTCATCGCTTTCCGGCGGCCAGCAACAGCGGGTGGGGATCGTGCGCGCCTTGATGCTGCAGCCGGACCTGCTGCTCTTCGATGAGCCGACCAGCGCCCTGGATCCGGAACTGGTCGGGGACGTGCTCACGGTCATCAAGGAGCTGGCAGCCGAGGGCTGGTCCATGGTGCTGGTCACCCATGAACTCGCCTTCGCCCGGGACGTGGCCGACACGGTGGTGTTCATGGACGAGGGGCACGTCATCGAACGCGGCCCCGCCGCGCAGGTGCTGCGTGAGCCGTCCCAGGAACGCACCAAGGCGTTCGTGCACCGGCTGCTGAACCCCTTCTAAGCGCTGGTGCGCGAACCGGAACAACTGGCGGCGACAGGTGCTGGCGGTACCCTGGAGGGCAACGCCGTACGGCGCGGTAATTTAAGAACTCACCAGCGCAGCCGATACCCTTATGGGGAGATGAACGCACCTAATCCTGTGACCCGAGTCGCTCTGCGCTGGGCCCTCGTAGTACTTGCCCTTGTGCTCCTGTTCGCCGCGGCGATCATAGTTTGCAATCGAACGATCTGTTCCCCGGCAGCACAGGTCAAGCACCTGCATCAGCTGTTGGAGGAAGGCAAGGGCGCCGAGGCGCTGGGTCTGCTGGGGGCCAAGGTGCCCCAGGGGGACGCGGTGGCCCTGGATGGCGAGGTGCTTTCCCGCACCCAGTCCGGCATCACCGAATTCGAGGCGGATGCGGCCCAGCAGGATCAGGATGTGCCCGGCAGGGTGACGGTCACCGCCCACTACAAGGCCCACGGGGTGCCCAGCGAATCGACCTATGCGCTGCACCATGACGGGAAGTCCTGGATGTTCTTCGACACCTGGAAGTTCGAGGAAGTCACCCTGCCGACCGTGCAGATCAAGGCGAACACCGTCAACGAGATCGAGGTCAACGACCAGAAGATCCCGCTGCAAAAGGGCCGCACCGAGCTTCCGGTGTTCTTCCCCGCCGTGCTGGACGCCGGGTTTGAAACCAAGAACTTCAAGGCCGACACCCGCGGCAAGCTGATCACCTCCCCGGTGCAGAAGCCGGTGGAGATCGCCCTGCGCACCGAGCCGACCAGCCATTTCACCCAGAACATCAGCAAGCAGCTGAAGAAGTACCTGGATGGGTGCGCCACCCAGAAGGTGCTGATGCCCACGAACTGCCCGTTCGCGTATCACACGACCGCTCGGGTGGATGCCAAGACCATCAAATGGCAGATCACCGACTACCCCAAGCCGAAGGTTTCCTACTATGACGGGGCCTGGGTGCTGGGACCGCTGACGGTAAAGACCGAGCTGCAGCTGACCGAACAGGATCTGCGCACCGGTGAACTGAAGCCGAAGGTGGTCAAGGACGCGTTCGGGTTCAACGCGAACCTGGACACCAGCACCACCGAGGTCAATGTGCGCCCGGTGGCCGCCGTGGAACAGCCGGCCCACTAGCCGGTCGCAGCCAGGCTGCCGGCTCTAGCCCTCGCCCTCACGTCCCGTGGGTTCTTCCTGGTGGCGCAGCCGCAGCAGCTGCACCTGCCGGCGCAGCGGGATCGCATCGGCACGGAACTTCTGCCACAGGATCAGGGCAATGATCCCGGAGACCAGGGAGGCGCCCGCGCCCAGCCCGACCGCCATGCGCGGCCCGAACAGGGTGGCCAGCCAACCGACCAACGGAGCCCCAATCGGGGTGCCGCCCTGGACCACCATCAGGTACAGCGCCAGGACCCGGGCCCGGTATTGGCCTGGAACCGAGGTCTGCACCATCGTGTTGCAGCTGTTCAGGAACGTGAGTGCAAACAAGCCGATGGGGACCAGGGAGAGCGCAAAGAGCGTGTAGGTCGGCATCAGCGCGGACAACAGTGCGCTGGCCCCGAAGAACGTGGCGCCCAGGATGATGTAGCGCCACCGCGGCCGGGAGCGCCGGGCCGCCAGCAGGGCTCCGGCGAAGGTGCCCACGGCCATAATGGTTCCCAGCATGCCGTACTCCCCCGCCCCGACCCCGAACACCTGGGCCGCCATCATGGCGTTGGTCAGTTGGAAGTTCAGCCCAAAGGTGCCCACCACGAACGCCAACCCAAAGATCAGCAGCAGGTCCCGGCGTCCACGCACATAGGCGAACCCCTCCTTCACCTGGCCCTTGGCCCGCACCACCCGCTTCGCCGCGTGGATTTGGCTGCGGTCCAGGTTCGTCAGCGAGAACAGCACCGCAATGAATGAGAACCCGTTGATCAAAAACGCCGGGCCGGTGCCGAACGCGGCGATTACCAGGCCGGCCACACCGGGGCCGGCCAGCCGGGCCAGGTTGAAGTTCGCACTGTTCAGCGCCACCGCGTTGGTCAGGTGGGTACCTGGCACGATCTCCGAGACGAACGCCTGGCGGGCCGGGGCGTCAAATGCGGAGCCGACGCCCAGCGCGGTCGCCAGCACGTACACGTGCCACAGCTGGGCCACATCGAGCAGCACCAGGGTGCCCAGCACCAGGGCGCACAATCCCATGAAGCTTTGGGTGCACAGCAGCACCTTGCGTTTTTCGTAGCGGTCGGCGATCAGTCCGGCGTAGGGGGCCAGCAGCAGCACCGGCAGGAACTGCAGGCCGGTGACGATGCCGGTGGCCGTGCCGTCGTTGTCCGTCAGCTCGGTGAGCACCAGCCAGTCCTGTGCGACCCGCTGCATCCACGTGCCAATGTTCGATACCAGCGCGCCAATCACCCACAGCCGGTAGTTGCGGATCGACAGTGCCCGGAACATCTTCGTAGCCACGTGTTCTCATAGCCGGCCCAGTCGGGTGCCGGCGTTCCTCCTCACCCTTTGTAGTCTAGCCACGTTGCCGGGACCCGAAACGGTGCGGTCATGAAACTTTCACCCCGCCTCCTTCCCGCTGCGCCTGGGCTTCACACCCCGGGGGCTTCAGTGCCTAGAATTAACCCACGCACACACCGGAAGGAACATGGCAATGGCCAGCGCAGAAGAAACCCTGGAACTCAGCGGCACCACGCGCCTGATTGGCGAGCGGCTGATCCTTGAATTTGATGCCGACTCCAGCGGGCTGCTGCCCAGCCGCGGCCAGGTTGCCGTGCGCCTGCAGTCCGCGGACAGCACCCCCACGGTGGTGTTGGAACCCGATGGCCGGCGCGGGCACTGGCTGGCGCTGGACCAGGACGCCACCGCGGCATTGGCCAGCGGCCCGAGCGAGCAGCTGACGCTGCGGGCCACCCTGGCCGAGCAGTGGCCCGAGACCAGCGTGCCGCAGGACCTGGCCGAGGCGCTGGAGGAGGCCCAGGACCTGGAGGGGACCTGGGAGAGCCTGACCCCGATGGCCCGCTGGGAATGGGTGCGCTGGGTGGGGGCCACCAAGAACCCGTCAACCCGCCAGCGCCGCGTGGAAGTGAGCATCTCCAAGCTGCGGGACGGCAAGCGCCGCCCCTGCTGCTTCGACCTGTCCTCCTGCACCGACCCGGAGGTCGCCAAGAGCGGCAAGCTCATCGAGGCGTAGTCGGCCATCGAAGCAAAGCAGCGGGCCGCCCACCGGATCCTCTCCGGCGGGCGGCCCGCTGCCTTGCTCTTCGTACGGCCCTTCCCGTACGCGGGTTAGTTCACCCCGCGCAGGTCCAGCTCCAGCTGCTGGTCCCCTTCGGCATCCAGCAGCACCGGGATGCCCCAATCCTGCTGGTACAGGTGGCAGGCGGCGTGGTCCGGAATTTCCCCACCCGGCTCCCCGTCACAGGCGGCGGCGCGGGCGGTGATGTGCAGGACCCCCTCGGGCACGTCCGGGTTCAGGCTCAGGGTGCGTTCCAGGCCCACCGAGGTGCCGGCCCCCTCCAACAGCAGCTCCTCCGGGCTGGCGGAGATCTTCAGCTGGGTCGGGTCCCCCCAACGGTCATCGAGCTTCTGCCCGCTCGGGGCGGCGAAGCGCACGGTGATCCGGTGCTGCCCGGAACGCACCTTGGTACGCGGACGCTGGGTCTGGCTGGCGCCCTTGTCCACGGACAGGGCCTCTGCCGGGACCGGGATGCGCACCAGCTGGTGAGCGTTGGTTTCCACGATCAGCAGCACCGGGTCCCCGTCCACCGAGTCATCCAGCAGCACGTCCGCCGGTTCCTTCAGCCCCTTGGCCAGGGTGGAGACGGTTTGGGTCACCGGATCGTAGCGGCGCACCGCCCCGTTGTAGGAGTCGGCCACCGCCACCGAACCATCGGGCAGGTTCGCCACGCCCAGCGGGTGCTGCAGGCGGGCTTGTTCGGCCGGCCCGTCACGGAACCCGAAGTCGAACAGGCCGGTGCCGATGGCGGTGGAAACCTGAAGGGCCTGGCCACGCTCATCGGTGGTGATGCTGCGCAGCGCACTGGTTTCGGAGTCCGCCACCCACACGGTGCCCTGCGCGTCGATGCTCAGCCCGGAGGACTGGGCGAACCAGGACTCATGGGCCGCACCGTCGGCCAGCCCCTCCAGGCCGGTGCCGGCAAAGACGCTGACCGCGCTGGTGCGCGGGTCGAAGGAGAAGATCTGGTGGGTGCCGGCCATCGCCACGATTACCTTGCCCGCCGGGTGGTAGACCACGTCCCAGGGCGAGGAGAGGGAAATGTTCAATGCATCCGTGCCCAGTTCGGTGGGCTGTTCGGTGCTCCGGGCCGTTTCGGCATCCAGCAGGCGCTGCACGCCGTTGCCGGCCAGGGTGCCGACCTTGCCGGTGCCCAGGTTGACCGAGCGCAGCCGGTGGTTCACGGTGTCCGCCACGACCACGTCGTAGCCGACCTCCTCGGCCAGTTCGGCCGGCAGCAGGCCCAACCCCTGCAGTTCGTTGAACTGGGCGTTGTCCGCGTCCCCGTCCGCGTAGCCGCGCACCCCGGAGCCGATGGTGCGCACCACGCTGGACAGGTCCGGCCCCAGCTCCACCAGGCGGTGGTGGCCGGAGTCGCCGACCAGGAAGTTCCCGTTGGGCAGCGGCATGACCTTGCCCGGGAAGCGCAGGTCCCCCTCGCGGGCCGGCGGGGCCACGTACGGCCCGTCCCCACGGTGCAAGGTGCCCTTCGCCTCGTGCTCGGCAACCAGTTCGGCGACCAGGGAGCGCAGCCCGGCCGCGTGCCCCTCCCCGGAGAGGTGGGCGACGATGTAGCCCTCGGGATCCAGCACCACTAGGGTGGGCCAGGCGCGGGCCGCGTAGGCCTGCCAGGTCTGCAGTTCCGGGTCATCGAGCACCGGGTGCTCAATCTCGTAGCGTTCCACGGCGGCGGCCAGCGCGTCCGGGTCCGCCTCGTGTTCAAACTTTGGCGAATGCACGCCCACGGTCACCAGCACGTCCCGGTACTCTTCCTCCAGCGGGCGCAGCTCGTCGAGCACGTGCAGGCAGTTGATGCAGCAGAAGGTCCAGAAATCAAGCAGGACAATCTTGCCGCGCAGGGCCTCCAGGTCCAGCTGCCGCCCGCCGGTGTTCAACCAGTTGCGGCCCACCAGTTCGGAGCCGCGGACCTTGTAGGCGGTGCGGACGGAAGAAGTATCAGGGCTCATGCCAAGGGCTCCTTAGGTTGGGGACACCGGTGGCCGATGGCCGACCGGGATACGTCCATGGTAGTCGTGGCCCGCCCCGGCGGCAGTGCGCATGACGCTGTGCG
The DNA here is from genome assembly GCF_052928425.1 of Glutamicibacter sp. BSL13. Lineage (NCBI taxonomy): Bacteria > Bacillati > Actinomycetota > Actinomycetes > Micrococcales > Micrococcaceae > Glutamicibacter > Glutamicibacter sp. BSL13. The sequence goes on along the minus strand of NZ_JAVGCZ010000014.1, from coordinate 8,755 downwards.
AAGCCGGGGCCGGGCCGGCGGTGTTACAGCTGGCCCAGCACGCTGTCCATGATCTGCTTGGCGACCTGGCCGAACTGTTCATCGGCCAGCGATTGGCCGGAGATGAAGGAGACCATGGCCACGTACTGGCCCTTGGTCTGCACCAGCACCAGGGTGTCCTGGGCGGTGTCCGCGTTGCCGCGCCGGGTGTAGGCCAGCTGGGACTCCACCTCGCCGACCTGCGGGTTGCTGAACTTCAGCGTCTCGGTGTACTCGCTGCGGTTCAGCTTCACGCTGGAGCAGTCGGTGCGCATGGTCAGCACGGTCTTGAAGTGCTCCTCCACCGGGGCCCGGTCCGCGACCTTGGCCACCTCCACCGAGCCGGCGATGTTCCCGGCCTGGTTGGTGAAGTCGGTGCGCGCCACCTCGGTGCCCAGCTGCGCCGGGGACCAGTTCAGCGCCTCCAGCGGCTGCTCGCACTGGGAGGGCAGCACCACCACATCCTTCAGGGTGTCGGTGGGCGGGGTGGCCAGTTCCTTCAGCTGCTCCTGGCCGATCCGCTGGGACTGGTCAAAACCCAGTTGGGCGGCGAAGACGGCACCGACCTGGGTGGCCAGCTCCACGGTGGAGACCTGCCCGGTTTGCTCGCTGCTGCCCGGTTCGGGGCTGGGCAGCGGCTTGCCGCTGGGCTTCGGGTTGGCGGTGGCGGAGACATGGATATCATCCTGCGGCATCTGCTCGGCCTGTGGTTCTGCCGAGCAGCCCGCCAGCAGCAGCCCGGCCACCAGCAGTCCAGCGCCGGCCCTGAATCGTTTAGCTGCCACGGTGCTCCCTGTGCTCAACTTGCTGCTCCATTTTCCTGTCCATCTGCTTCAGCCGGGCGAACATTTCGTTGTAGGCGGCCAGGTCCGCGTCCCCGTCACGGTCCGCCTGGCGGTCCACGCGCTTCTTCTCCCGGTCATCGCTGCGCGCCCAGGTGATCATCACGGCGATGGCGATCACCAAGGTCGGCACCTCGCCGATCGCCCACATCGCCCCGGCACCGACCACCTGGTCCTCCAGGGCGCTGCCGCCCCAGGTGCGGCCCATGTTGCCGAACCAGTCGGCGGCCAGCAGCGTGTCGGTGCTCATCAGCGCCACGGCGAAGAACGCGTGGAAGGCCACGGTGGCCAGCAGCAGCAGCAGGCGGAACGGGTAGTTGAAGCGGAACGGGATCGGGTCGGCCTCAATGTGGCTGAGCACGAACAGGTAGCCGGTGAGCAGGAAGTGCACGTTCATCAGCTCATGCCCGGCGTGGTAGCGCATGGCCGGTTCCAGGATCGGGGTGAAGTAGAAGATCACGATGGACCCGGCGAAGTTCACGGCGGCGAAGATCGGGTGGGTGATGACCTTCGAATACGGTGAATGCACCAGCCACAGGATCCATTCGCGGGCCCCGCGGGTCCCGTCGGTGCGGGTGGGCAGCACCTTCAGCGCCAGGGTGACCGGGGCGCCGAGCACCAGGAAGATCGGCACGATCATGGTCAATGACATGTGATCGACCATGTGCACCGAGAACTGGATTTTGCCGTAGACGGTCAGGGCGCCGCTGGTGACATAGAACAGGGCCACCAGGCCCACAATCCAGCTGATCAGGCGCAGCACGCTCGGCTTGTCCCCGCGCCGGCGCAGGGTGATGAACGCCCACAGGTAGAACACCAGCAGGAACACGCACGCCGCCACCCACAGCCAGTCCGGGCGCCACACGGTGAACCAGCTGGAGGTCTGCAGCGGTTCGGGCAGCTCATAGCCGGTCAGCAGCCGGGCCGGGGTAGGCTCGGTCGGCGGGTCATCCGGGGTGGGCGGTGCGGTGCGGGAGAGCACGGTGGCCACCGACATGGTGGCGCCCATCAGCGCCACCTCCACGGCGATTACCCGCCAGGCCGTGGCCACGGCACTGACCTTCCCGGCCAGCAGCCGGGGAATGATCCAGTTGCGGTGCGCCAGGCCCAGCGCCCCCAGGATGAGGGTCAGCACGATCTTGGTGATCACCAGGGTGCCGTAGGGGCTCAGCCACTGGTCCCAGTCGGTGATGCGGATCAGGGCGGAGACCAGCCCGGAACCGGCCAACAGCACGATCGCGCCGGCGGCCAGGGTCGAATAGCGGCGCAGCACCACGCCCAGCAGCAGCGGCCGGTCCTGGTAGCGTCCCGGGGCCGGGCCGGTCAGGGTGGGGGTCAGCAGCCCAAGCACCACCAGCCCGCCGAACCACAGCACCACGGCCAGCAGGTGCAGCCCGATGCCGTTGACCGCGGCGTAGTGGTCATCCCCGCCGGCGGCGTGGCCGATGAAGGCCAGCGGCACGATGCCCAGCAGGGAAAACCCGGCCACCAGACCCACCCCCACCTGGGAACGCACGGCCAGGGCCAGGGAGGTGACGATCGCGGAGATCACGATCATCCACGCCCAGGCCCGCCCGGTGGCGATCTGCAGGATGTAGTCCAGGATCGCGGCGGTGTAGTTCGGTTCAAAGTTGATCGGCACCCCGGCCAGGTCCCAGAAGGTCAGGATCAGCACGCTGCCGGCGGCCAGCGTCCACACCACCCCGGCCCCTGCGGCCAGGTTCATGGCGCGGGTGAAGGAGGGGTGCTCCGTGCCGGCGTCGGTCACCGGGTTCTCCGCGGTGGGCCGGCGCGACTTGGTGCTGCGCGGGATGATGCAGGAGGCGAAGATCAGTGCGGCGATGGCCACGGACATCGCGGTGTGGTGGATGATCCGGCTGATCGGCAGCGCCCAGGGCACGAACCCGCCCGGATCAGCCAGCAGCCGGGGGGCGGTGATGCCGCCGACCAGCACGGCCAGCAGGAAAGCCACCACCATGCCCAGCACACCGGGGATGATGAAACGGGTCAGTTTCGGGACAGGCATGCCCAGCTCAGCCTGCCGGGGTTCGCGTGATTGTGTCGCCATAGCCTCTCCATCATCTCATTGCGTGCCAACCGCCGTTAAGCTTCCGGCGGCTGGTTGGCGCATCTCACATGTGCGCTTCCGAAGGGGCCGGGCCCCACGCCCGGGCCCCTTCGGACGGCGCTAGTGCCCTGCGGCCTGGAACAGCTGCTGGCCCAGGTACATGCCCTGGCTGATGCCCGGCAGCACCCCGTACACGGCCGAGCCGATGGGGGTGGTCCATTCGTTCAGGGCGTCCAGTTCGGCCAGCCGGGTTTGGACCGGGATGAAGCTGCGGGCCACATCCACCTGGTAGCTGGCGAACAGCAGGCCGGCACTCCCGCCCTCCTGGTAGCTGTAGCCGCGGCGCCACAGCACCTCATCCCCGCTGGCGGGCATCGCCCGGGCCACATGGGCGTGCCCGGCGATCGCCGGCAGCCCCAGTTCGGTGACCGCCTGCAGGTCCACCGGGTCCTGCGGGTGCTGCCCGGACAGCGGGGCGCCGTCGCTCTGCCGGCGCCCGAGCGCGAAGTCCCGGGCGGGGCGGTCCACCTCATCCCAGGTGTCCAGATCCATCTGGATCCGGCGCAGCACCAGGGTGGTGGCATCCGGGAACCAGGCGTCGGACGGCTCATGGCCGAACACCGCCAGCCGGCGGGTGTCATCCTTCGGGTTCGCGATCCCGTCCACCTGCCCAAACAGGTTGCGGAACGGTGAACCGGCCGGTTGGGAGCTGGCGGCATGGGTGAACCCGTGCTGCTCGTATTTCACCCGGGTGATCGAGCGCAGGTTCTTGCGCACCGAACGCACCGCGTGCGCCAGCACCGTGGGGTCCTCCGCGCACAGCTGGATCACCAGGTCCGACTGGCCGTACTCTTCACGCAGCCGGTCGATCTTGAACTTGGGCAGCGGTCCCAGGCTGGCGGGGGCTAGGTCGGGGCCGATCAGCCCAATCGCGGCACGGCTCAGGCCCACGGTCAGGCTCAGGTTCGCCGGCAGCTGCGCCATCTCCGGTTCAGTGTCGGCCAGCACCCCCTGGCCGGCCATGAGCCGAACCGCGTCATCGGTGATCATCCGCAGAATCGAGCGCAGCCGTTCGCGCTTCGCGGCGGGCTCCAACCCCTCCAGCACCATGTCGATACCCAGGAACACGGCGTGGGCCTGCGGATTTTCCAGGATCCCGGGCTGGTGGCGCCCGTACGGGGAAAGGTATCGGGCCAGTGCCGGTTCGGGCCCCGCCGGGCTGGCGGCGGCCTGCTCGGCGGTGAGCTGGCCAACCCCGAACCCACTGACCAGCCCGCCCAGCGCCGCCACGGCGGAGCCGGTCAGCAAGGTGCGCCGCGAAGGTTCAGCACGGCGGGTCGATGCCGGAACTCCGCTCATTTAGTGCCCTCCCCCGTGCTCCTCGTGGGTGCCCTCGGTGTCCTGGGAGTGCTGCGAGTGGTAGCTTTCGTTCGCGCCGTCGTAGTTGCGGATGGGGAACTGCACGTCCTTGCTGGAGCCGTCGGCGAATTCCAGGCGCAGGGTGGCCACCTCGGCGGGCACCAACGGCTGCTTCAGGTCCATGAACATGATGTGGTTGCCGCCCGGGGCCAGTTCCACGCTCTGTCCGGCAGGAATCTGCAGCGCCCCCTCGATCTGCTGCATGACGGCATCGGTGCCCTGGCCGGCCATTTCATGGATCTGCAGGGTGTTGCCGTGTTCCTGGTCCACCACTGCCTCCAGCTCCACCGGCTGGTCGGAGTCATTGCGCAGGGTGCCGAACGCGGCGCTCATTCCCTTTTCGGCGGCCTTCGCCCACGGGTCGGTGACGGTCAATGCGTCGGCCTGCCGGCTGGCGTGCTGTTCGTGGTGGCTGTTCTGGGCCGTTGGCTCCTGTGTGGTGCCGTCGGCTGGGGCGCAGCCGGTGAGCAGCAGGGCCGCCCCCAGGCCGAGGGCGGCAAGGGACTTGGTCGAGATCTTCTCTGACATCATGATTTGTTCGCTTTCTTGCCCGCCGCGCGTGCTCACCAGGGGTGCGCAGGGTAGGGCTGGGCGCGCCTCGCAGGTGGACCGGGAGGGCGCGCCGGATGGGCGCGTCAACCCGGAGAAATGCGTTGGGGTGCGCGGCAGCGGCGCGCGGCAACTGCTGGGCTGCGGCGGCGTGGCGGTAGGTTCGGGAGGTGGCGCGATTCCGCGCCGGAAATTTGGTGGAGGGGCTACTTCATGTTGTTGCGGCGGGCGAAGTTCACCAGCACCGCCACGGCGACACCGAAAATCGCTACGCCGACGATGATCCACACGATCGGGCTGATACCGGCGGCGGCCTCCTGCGGCGCGGTGGCCGGTTCCTCCGGTGACTGGGTGGCAGCATCCTGGGCGCCGGGTTCGTCGCTGGCCTCGGTGCTCGGGGCCGCTGCGGTTTCGGTCGCGTCGCTGCCGGCCGCCTGGCCTTCGAGGGTGAAGCCCACGGTTCCGTCGATGGGGTGACCGTCGGAGGAAACCACGCGGTAGGTCACGGTGTATTCACCGTTGGGCAGCGGCTGGTTCGGGGTGGCGATGACATCCCGGCCCTTGACCTGCAATTCGTTGTCGAACTTTTGGCCCTCGGCGTTCGAGATGACCACCACGGTCATGTCTGCGCCCTCCACGTGCTGCAGTTCGCCGGAGAAGTTAAGCTTGATCTGTTCTGGCGATTCACTGATCGTCGATTCGTTCTTCGGGGTGGAGCCGGTCAGCTGATCGTGGGCGTTGGCCGCGGTGCCGGCGGTGAAGATCGCCAGCACGGCGATCAGCAGGGCCGCGAAGAGGCGTGCGGCGTAGGTCGTCTGGCGGGAGATGGCCAGGGTTTTCATGGGTTTTCCTTCCATCCCTGTCCGCAGGTGTTCCCCTGGGACAAGGCAGGTATTGAGTTCGGGGTTCAGGCGAAGGTCAATACGGCGGAAGGCGGTCCGCGCAGCAGCGGCAGCCGGTGGTCGTGCCGGCCGGAGAGCACCGGCACTTCACGAGTGTTCGTGGTGACGCGGGGCCAGGGAGCCGGGGCGGTGCGCAACAGCAGCAGCAGTCGGCGCACGAAGGAAAGGCTCAATATCTCCAGCACGGCCCGGGCCAGTCGTTCGCCCTGGCGCAGGGTGAAGATGGTCAGCACGGCGGCGCCCATGTGGGCGGCGAGCATGTCCAGCGACTCGGCCTGGACAGCTTGCGGGTTCACGCCCAGCGACATGACGTGGTTGGCGTGCACGCCGGTGCCGGTGGCGGCAACCAGGCTGGAGCCGTGGTGCGTCATGACCGACAGTGCCAGGTGGTAGAGTCCCTGGCTTCCGAAGACGAGCAGGCTCAAACTCAACAGGCTGTTCTTGCGCCCCAGCATCGCCATGGCCACCACCGCGGAGACGCAGGTGATCAGGACCATGACCACCAGGGATGCGACGGTGGGGACGGCGTGGGCGTGGGCGGCAAACGCCATCCAGGTGCACACAGCGGCAGCAAGCCATCCGCGCATGACGCGTGGTGCTGCTGTGCTCATGACTGTGCTACCCCTACCGGTTCGAGCTGGACGTGCCCATTGTGGGTAATTCTACGTCAGGTAGAAGCAGGGATCGAATCGGCCCCTGCACCATGCAGCAGAGGCCGGAATCCATGATGGATTCCGGCCTCTGGCAACAGTTCGCCCGGGTGAGCCCGGACACCGTTGAAAGTCTGAAAGAAGACTACTTCTTGGCTACGGCGGCCTTCAGCTTCGAACCAGCGGTCAGCTTCACCGAGTGGCCGGCCGGGATCTGGATGGCTTCGCCGGTCTGCGGGTTGCGGCCGGTCCGGGCGGCGCGGTCGGTGCGCTCAACGGCCAGCCAGCCCGGGATCGATACCTTCTCGCCCTTGGAGATCTGCTCGACGAAGACGTCGAACACGGCATCCAGCACACCGTTGACGGCAACCTGGGAGTTATCGGTCTTTGCTGCAACAGCAGCAACAAGTTCGCTACGGTTCATAGCCAATGTATGGTCCTCCTGGACTAGTCTTCCTTGGCCCAACGAGCCTTGGACGCCACGCGGTCGCGCGGTCTTCTAGAAACAGAACCTATCAAATGATTATGGGCGAAACGCCCGAAATCACCGGAAATCTGCGGATTTTTTTGGAGATTGGCGGAATTTCACGCTCGGCTTGACTAGTTCACCACATTTTGAGGTGCGCCGATCCGGCTCTGAGTGAAGACTGGGCCATCTGTTGCTAGAGGCCGAAGGGATCGGCCCCGTCATTGGCTCGCCGATAAAGCTCCCACACCGGATCCAGGAGTTTCTTGCTGCGGGTCAACCGGGACGGTTTGACCATGCGCACCCGCCCCTTGGAGAGCAGTGCCGGGCCAAAATACGCCCCGCGTTCGGTGGCGGCGATCCCCGGGTTCAGGGCTGCCTCGATGATCGGCACCGCCCCCTGGTGCTTGCCCTGGGCAAAGCCCGACTGCAGCTGATCGCGCCAGCGCCGGGCCGGGGTCGGTTCGTTGATCCCCGGCACCGCGATGCTCAGACCGGATATGGAGTATCCCGGGTGCACGGCCAACGACCGGGCCGGCCAGGACAGTTGCTTCAGGCGGTGGTCCAGGGCCATGGTGAAGCACTGCAGGGCCGCCTTGGACTGGGTATAGGCGCGGTAGGCGCTGTACCTGTGGTGCAGTTCCAGGTTCTGCGGGTCGGCCGGCAACATCCGGGTGGACATGGATCCCAGGCCAATTAGTCGCAGCTGCCGCTGGCGGAACTGCTCCGCCAGGGAGCCGATGAGCCGGGCATGGCCCAGGAAGTTGGTGGCCAGGGTCAGTTCGTGCCCGTCGACGCCCACCTGGCGTTGCCGTGGGGTGTGGATCAGGCCGGCGTTGGCGACGATGATGTCAAGTTCCTCCGAGGCCAGGTCGCGGCCAAGCCGGTCAACGGAGGCGTAGCTGCTGGTGTCCAGTTCATGCTGCCGTATCCGGCTGCCCGGGACGAGCTGTTCAATCAGCTCCCGGGCCAAGCGACTGCGCTGCATCGAGCGGCTGGCGATGATGACCTGTGCCCCGCTGGCCGCCAGACCCAGTGCGGTGAAGAAGCCAAGCCCGGCGTTGCCGCCGGTTACCAGGGCAGTCTTGCCCTGCCCCCAGCCGTTCCAGCGTTCCCGGTTGGCATGGACGGTATCCGCTGGTTCCCCGTGCCCCAGCAGGCCTACCGCTCCGTGTCGATACTTTCTGGTCATGGCTTTCAGGCTACTACGGGCCATGGCACGACACTGGGAGGCGGACGGCGACTATTGCCGCAGCGACCGGCACGGTGACACGATGGATTCATGAGCAACGAGTCCAAACGCCCCGGCGAAGACGCGTCGCTAAATGCCGCCCGCTATCAGATGCAGCGCTCCAGCGAGGAGGCGTTGCCCGAGGACGAATATGCCCGGCGGGCAGGACGCAGCGACCCGCAGGCCAAGCCCCGCACTCCCCTGCAGTATCACGCCGAGGATGAGGCGTGGCAGGTGGCCAATTCGGCGATCGAGGAAGCCATGTCTCGCGGGGAATTCGACAACCTGGCGCTGGCAGGTCAAAGGATTGACCATGTCACCGGCGACAGCGACCCGGACTGGTGGCTCAAGGGCCTGATGAAGCGCGAACAGATCAGCGGGCTGGGTCCTCCGGCCCTGACGTTGCGGGTTGAGGATCAGCACCTGGAGCAGGTACTGGACCAGCTGCCCGGCGAGGCCGGAGTGCGGGAGCATCTGAAGGATTTCAACCGCCGCGTTATTGAGGCCCGCCGTCAGCTGCAGGGTGGTCCGCCGGTGATTACGGCGTTGCGCGACGTGGAGGAAGAAGTGGCCCGGTGGCGGGATCGTCGTGCCGCCCGCAAGCCACAGC